>NZ_JACJDU010000005.1:0-158010 GCF_014163715.1 Shewanella sp. SR44-4
ATCCAGAGCGATGGTCAAAAGAAGAGCGAAACTGGCAGCCAATAGGCGCTGTGGAGTTAAATCCAGAGCAACATAAAGAAGCTGCTTAACAATTTAGGCGACAACTGTCTTGAAAAACGCCGAAACTTCAAAAGTAGTGAACTCATATTTGATAATGATGAAACTATAATTATTTTAAAGTTCATATTTTCCAGTCAACATTCGATTATAGATGAGTTAGATATTACTGATGAAGTTCGTGAGTTTGCTCAAGGTTTGTTAGTTGAGGCTGTCGATGCATCTTATGCGATGGGATTTATCGACTCTTTATTTCGATCAACAATGAATCCTCAAGATGGTGCTAAAAAAGTCATAATAAAATTTGGGCGCAGCGCTGCAAAACATTGGTTTAGTCATGCAACAGCTAAAGACTTAATGCAAATAAAAATCTATGACAGAGTGAGAGAACAACTATCATATAGCTTCGGTCGTGTTTTAGTGTTGTATTTAAATGGAATAGCAAAAACAAACAGTCGACATTTTGGTGTTTTAGCTTTTAACCTAAATAAGAAAGTTATATGGAGTTAAAATGAAACTTAAGTTACTAATTGGATGCGCTTTTACTATTATTATGTATTCATTAGGTGCTATTTATTCTCTTGAAAATAGCCGTGTTGAAGATGTTGTATTATGCAGTGTCGAAGATAATACGCATTACATACCAAATTCGTTCTGTGAATTTTATTTGTTTAATTTTAGATTAACGAAACAAGACTTAGATGATCTTCAGTCTGTAGGTGGTATAGCATTTTTATTTGGCATTTCTAATCAGAAAAAAAGATATGTTTATTTAGATAAATTTATCGACAATGGTGCCTCCGTTAATACTAAAAGTAAGATTGATGGACTACCGCCTCTTCATGCCGCAATCTTACTCAATGATAAAAAATTAGTTGAATACTTACTGAGCAAAGGCAGTGACCCTCAACTGCTAGATAGTCAATTACGGTTAAATGCTTATGATTTTGTACTGCTTTTGAAAAGAAAGAATGACTCAATAAATCGAATTGAAGTCATAAGAATGTTGTCTACAATCAATTTATAAATTGAATAATTTGCTAGATGATTTAGCTTTTTTTCAGAATAATATTTTATTGCGTTTTAGGATGGCTTGAAGCTAGCTTTTGACATTTAAAAATATCTTGAGTCACATTTATTCATTATATTAATAATAAGCAACGATTGAATACTGTTTATATATACAGTACCATCATTGTAATTGAGTTAATGATAATGGTTATAGAATGCGTAAAATCATTCACATCGATATGGATTGTTATTTTGCTGCGGTAGAAATGCGTGATTTTCCTGAGTTAAGAGGAAAGCCCATTGCTGTTGGCGGCAGAAGTGATCGCCGTGGTGTGATAAGTACTTGCAGTTATGAAGCCCGCAAATTTGGGGTGCGAAGTGCTATGTCCAGTTATCATGCGTTGCAGTTATGTCCGCAGTTAATTTTAGTGCCTGGACGGATGGAAGTGTATAAATCAGTGTCACTCCAAATACGTGAGATTTTTCATCGATATACTGATCTTGTCGAACCCTTGTCTTTAGACGAAGCTTATCTTGATGTCACAGATTGCGATTCTCATCAAGGCAGTGCGACATTAATTGCCAAAGCGATACGTGATGACATTTATGAGGTCACTGGATTAACGGCTTCAGCAGGTATTGCACCCATTAAGTTTTTAGCCAAAATTGCATCCGATTTAAATAAGCCTAATGGACAATATGTTATCACCCCAAATCAAATTGCTGATTTTGTAAAAGACCTACCTCTGAGTAAAATTCCTGGCGTCGGTAAAGTCACTTCAAAAAAGTTAGCCGATATTGGCTTAACCACTTGTTATGACGTGCAACAATACCCTAAAGTGCAATTAATTGAGGCCTTTGGTAAGTTTGGCCATGTGTTGGCTGAGCGTGCACAAGGTATCGATTCAAGGCAAATTAGCCCGCACCGAGTGCGTAAGTCCGTAGGGGTTGAAACCACGTTAGCCAAAGACATTTTTACGTTAGAGCAATGTCATCAAGTATTACCACAGCTTATTCAAGAGCTGAGTGCTCGGGTTCATCGGAGTGCGAAAGATAGACAGATCCATAAGCAGGTTGTAAAACTGAAATTTAATGATTTTAAGCAGACCACCATCGAGCATCGCAGTGATGAGATTTCAATTAACCTGTTTCATGAATTATTGCTGCAAGCATTACAACGAAGCCAAGGGCGAGGGATTCGGTTACTCGGTGTGAGCGTTGGCCTAGCGGATGTGACGTTGGTTTCTTCCGAGAATAGTGCCGATCAAATTACTCAACTCGATTTACAATTTTAGGCGCCCATTTTATAACGGAAACCATAGAGAGCAAAAAGGCGACATTGCTGTCGCCTTTGATTTATAGCTTATCCGCCAATTATAATCTTGGCCATAATCACTTGATTGATTACGCCTCTTTAGCAGGAATACGCTCTAATACAGCTAGCAGTAATTCCCAATATTGACCAACCGTGGTGATGTTAACCATTTCATCTGGGCTGTGCGGATAGCGAATCGTCGGACCAATCGATACCATGTCCATATGTGGATAAGGTTCTTTAAATAAACCACATTCAAGACCCGCATGAATAACCATCACAGTAGGATCTTTTTTATAAATATCGTTATAGGTGTCACGCACAATTGCCATAACAGATGAGCTAGTGTCTGGTTTCCAACCTGGATAAGCACCGCTTAAATCAATGCTAGCACCCGATAGATTTGATAGTGCGGTTAGCATACCGGTGACTTCTTCACGCCCCGAATCGATTAATGAACGAATAAGGCATAATATTTCTACGCTTTCATCTTCAGTACTGATCACGCCTATATTTAGTGATGTTTCAGTCACACCCTCCACTTCATCACTCATGCGCATTACGCCGTTAGGGCAAGCATGTAATAAGTCGATTAAGGTATTTTGCGCTTCTTCGCCCATGACTTTTGTTGGTGCATCAATAGCGGCTAATGTGAGTAACATCGATGGGTCAGCTACGGCTAACTCTTCACGCACTAACGCTTGGAATAACTCAATAGCTTGTTTTAATGCTTCAACATTTTCAGCTGGCAACATCAATTGAACGTTAGCTTCACGTGGAATAGCATTACGCAGCGAACCACCACTAAAGCTGACCAGCTCTAGGGCTAATTCGTCACTGTATTTAAACAAAAATCGCGCTAATAACTTGTTAGCGTTACCACGACCAAGATGAATATTGACACCAGAATGGCCGCCTTTTAAACCCGACATAGTCAGTGAAAAGCTGGCGTTGCTTTGTTCTGGTGCTTGCCAAGACATTGGTATACTTATCTGTGCATCAACACCGCCGGCGCAACCCATGTAGATTTCACCTTCTTGCTCTGAATCAGTATTAATTAAAATTTCAGCATCAAGGTAACCGGCTTCTAAACCAAAGGCGCCAGTCATGCCGGCTTCTTCATCAATGGTGAGCAGCACTTCGAGTGGCCCGTGCTTAATGTCTTTACTGCCTAAAACGGCCAGCGCCGAAGACATACCAATACCGTTATCTGAACCTAAGGTTGTGCCTTTGGCTTTAACCCAATCACCGTCTACATAGGCTTCTATCGGATCGGTTTCAAAGTTATGTACTTTGTCGGCATTTTTTTGCGGCACCATATCAATGTGCGCTTGTAACACCACTATTTTGCAGTTTTCCATTCCTGCAGTAGCAGGCTTACGGATGATTAAATTACCCACTTTGTCTTCAACAACCGCAAGGCCTTGAGCTTTTGCCCATTGTTGAATATGTTGTGATAACGCATGTTCATGTTTTGATGGATGTGGAATAGCACAAATTTGTTCAAACCATTGCCATAGAGGCTGAGGATATAATTGAGTTAATGCAGTCACGAAACGCCCTCTAAGATGAAATCAAGTCGATATACGACACAAAATATTACTGCCATTATTTTAACATATTCTGCGCAGTTACTTGATATTGCGATAGCGATTTGCCAAGGTTTAGTCCACAAATCTGTAAATAATTATGAACCCACTAATTTATCTATATTCCTAAAGAGTAAGGATCTTGTATGACCCAAGTGAATAAAGCGGTTACCGCGTACCAAGTGCCAATTATTGATGTCTCAAGTGATGAGGCTATTTTTGAAGGCGAAGGTTGGGACGCTGTTGTTGTGATAGCGACGAGTTTAGCTGAGATCAAACAAGATGAAGTGAGTTTGCTTGCTGCACACGCTAGTCAAATAGATTTCCGTGTCGGTAAAAGTGCCACGCTCCTTTTTGCGCCAGGGTTAGCCGGTGGTCGTTTGATTATCTCCCCAGTGACAGATAGCGACAATCAGTATAGCGATGTCAGGATTTTTGCCAAAGCCGCTCGAGAAGGTATTGCCATTGCTAAAGCCGCAGGTGCCACTAAACCTTTACGTGTTGTTCCAAGGGTAACTGACAATCGCTTTGCCAATGCAGAACAAGTTGCCGCACTGGCGTGTGGACAAGAGCTTTGGCAACCGTTAGAGGCGCGAGAAGCAAAGTCTTTGCAACCGAGTTTAGAGGCTATTGGATTATTGAATACCGCCGCGCACAATAGGTTAATTAATGCGGCAGAATCTGGACGAGTATTGGCGCGCGATCTTTGTGGTACAGAACCTGAGCGTATGTCGGCTATTGGGTTTGCACAATATTGTGTTGATGCTTTTGCTGATAGCGGTTTGGCTGTATCTGTGGTTGATCAAGTCGAGCAGTTAAAAGCGCAATACCCATTACTCAGTGCGGTGGGCAGAAGCTCTTTTGATGTTGCACGTCATCATCCTCGAGTGGTAAAGCTTGAATATGTTGGTGAAGGCCCTATTACAAAAACCTTATTCTTTGCTGGCAAAGGTGTTGTTTACGACACAGGCGGCGCTGATATTAAAGTTGCAGGTTCTATGGCTGGTATGAGCCGTGATAAAGGTGGCGCGGCAGCAGTTGCCGGTTTAATGAAAGCACTATCAATACTGAAACCTAAAGGTATTAAAGTCATTGCTGAACTCGGATTAGTAAGAAACAGTATTGGCAGTGATGCATTTGTCACAGATGAGATCATTACTAGCCACGCAGGTGTGCGAGTCCGTATTGGTAATACTGATGCAGAAGGTCGCTTAGTATTGGCTGACTTATTATCGCATTTGCGAATACAGGCTCAAACCGCAGTGAATCCACAATTATTTTCGGTGGCGACGTTAACCGGTCATGTTGTGCGAGCCTACGGTGGTTACCCTGCATTAGTTGAAAATAGCGCGGCTAAAAAACAAGGGGTTGCAGCAACACTCGCTGAAGTGGGTCAGTTATGGGGTGAACCATTTGAGGTTTCACGATTACGTCCAGAAGACTTTGATAAAGTTGCCGATAAAAATGGCGCTGCAGATGTGGTGTCATCGAATAATGGTCCGTCTTCAATTACGGCTCGTGGGCATCAATATCCTGCCGCTTTCTTGATAAAAGCCTCTGGATTAGCTCAAACAGAGCTGGCATTTACCCATATTGATATTGCAGGTAGTGCGGTGGAGGGCGATCCTCTGTATGGAAAGCCAACTGCAAGCCCTTTGGTTGCTTTATTACAGTTTTCAAGGTTGTAGTCATATCATATCTAATTATTTGTTTTATAATGATTTTATTTGTAGTTTACATGTTGATAACAATAGTTATACATAGTTTTAATACGAAGTAATTGTAATTAAATCACTTTTAATGATGTTTTTGTGAATTAAAGCAAATAATACTTGTAATTAAATTACAGTTTTGTATAATTCACTTCGTCGACAAGCAATGTGTTTGTCGACTCTAGTTAATCCAGGATGGATATAACCTCCAAGGATCTGAGTGACAAGTTGTCTCAATGGATTTGAGAAATGTACGTTCCAGGGAACCGAGCCAAGCTTTACTAGGTTTATACAACTTTACTTTAATCAGGAGCATGACTATGTCTTATACAGGTAACAGCAAATTTTATTGGCAGAACACTTGGTTTGCCGACGTAACAGTTTTACGTGGCGGTATATTCGCCATGAAACGTTAAGAATTGACCCTCTTTACGTAGTGTTAATATCCATCAACCTTTTGTTCGTCTCGTTTGACGGTTTTAGACAGGGTGGTAAATTAATTAATTTATCGCCACATCACGTTAAGTGGTGCTAGCTTTCCTTTCCCCATATGGGATGCTTGTAACATGTCTGCCTACTCTATTGAGTAGGCTTTTTTTTGTCTTAAATTCAGCTAGCTTTTAGTTAGATTCAAGCTAATTGGTTAGTAGCTAATTGGTTAGTAGCTAATTGGTTAGTCGCTAATTGATTAGTGCGCTATATAAAAAACTGAAATCTTTCAACAAAAAGGCTATTGATAGCTATCAAGGTCGTAAGTATTTATAATTCCCCGCAATAAAGTAAGCCCTCTGTAATGATGTCGACTCAGCGAGTATGGTCAGTAGCACAAGGCTTACCGCATCCTCATCTGTAGCAATTTAACCATTAATCCAATGTTAACCTTTGCCCAAGGAACCCCGTTCCATGTTAGAAAAACTATTTAAACTTAAACAGAACAACACCAGTCTTAAGCAAGAGGCTGTGGCCGGTCTGACTACTTTTTTAACGATGGCCTACATCATTTTTGTTAACCCTATGATGCTTGCTGATGCAGGGATGGATCATGGTGCAGTATTTGTTGCCACATGTTTAGCTGCTGCCATCGGTTGCTTAGTTATGGGGTTATTAGCTAATTACCCGATTGCATTGGCTCCGGGTATGGGACTGAATGCTTTTTTTACTTACACCGTTGTTGGTGAAATGGGTTATAGCTGGGAAACAGCACTTGGCGCGGTCTTTATGTCAGGAGTGTGTTTCTTAATTTTATCCTTAGTTAGGATCCGCGAGTGGATAGTCAACAGTATTCCAATGTCGTTACGTTTTGGTATCGCAGCTGGTATTGGATTATTTTTAGCCTTAATTGGCTTAAAAAATGCCGGTATTGTAGTGGCTAGCCCTGCAACATTAGTGACTATGGGCGATATCACCTCATTTCCTGCATTGATGGCTGCGTTAGGTTTCTTCTTAATTATTGCTATGGTTCAACGTGGCTTAAAGGGTGCTGTTATTTTCAGTATCCTAATTGTGACTGTTCTGGGAATGATATTTGGCGATGTGCAATACCAAGGCTTAATTTCAATGCCACCGTCTATTGCACCGACATTTATGAAGATGGACTTGTCTAGTGTATTAGAAGTGAGCATGTTATCGGTGGTTTTTGCCTTCTTGTTTGTCGATTTATTTGATACATCAGGTACCTTAGTCGCTGTTGCTCAACGTGGCGGACTGCTTGATGAAAAAGGCCGTTTACCTCGAGTAAAACGTGCCTTAACCGCAGACAGCGTCGCCACGATCACTGGTGCTGCATTGGGTACATCAACTACCACTAGCTATATTGAAAGTATCGCAGGGGTGAGTGCAGGTGGTCGCACAGGTTTAACTGCCGTTGTAGTTGGATTACTGTTTTTAGCGGCGTTATTTGTGTCGCCATTAGCGGGTATGGTGCCAGCGTATGCCACAACTGGAACCTTGTTTTATGTTGCTATTTTAATGATGTCTGGCCTAGTCAATGTTGATTGGGAAGACTTAACTGAAGCCGCTCCTGTTGTCGTGACTTGCTTATTAATGCCGTTAACCTTTTCTATTGCCAATGCTATTGGGCTTGGGTTTATTTCTTATGCTGCGATCAAATTGATGACAGGGCGTTTTAAAGATTTAAATCCAGGTATTTTAGTGGTGGCCGCATTGTTTATTGCCAAGTTTATTTACGGTTAATTAGCTGTCCATGAGTACAGTGAGTTAATAAATTGGCTAAAGCCAATATAAAAAAGGGCTATTAGCCCTTTTTTTGTTTTTCTAAAAAGGCGCCAATAACTACCCTATTGCAGCTCAATGCAACTGAGTTAGCAGAATTAAGGACTGTTTGATAACTATTTATTAACCTGAAAATGGTTAATCTAGACAAATATTCCAGTATTAGCGGCTTTCACTATGAATTATCGAGTGAATTGGGTATAAAAATGAACTGAATATTTTTTGTAAGCTGAGTAATACAAATGGGTTATCGCCGCGTAGTAGTTAAGTTAGGCACCAGCGTGCTGACATCGGGCAGTAAAAAGCTTGATAAAGCACATATGGTTGAATTAGCCAGGCAAATGGCCTCGCTTATGCGTTCAGGCGTTGAAGTCGTATTGTGTACATCAGGCGCTATAGCTGCTGGGCGAGAGCATTTACAATATCCAGTGTTGCCAGACACTATGGCCAATAAACAGTTACTTGCAGCTGTGGGTCAAAGTCAGTTAATTTTGGCTTGGTCACAATTGTTCAGTATTTACGGGTTGCATGTTGGCCAGTTATTGTTAACTCGTGCTGATTTACAAGATCGTGAACGTTACCTTAATGCGCGCGACACCTTAAATGCATTATTAGCTCATAATATTATCCCGATAATTAATGAAAATGATGCAGTTGCAACCAATGAGATTAAAGTGGGTGATAATGATAATTTATCAGCCCGTGCAGCCTTACTTTGCGATGCTGATTTACTTATCTTACTGACCGACCAAAAAGGCTTATTTGATGCCGACCCACGCACCCATCCCGACGCACAGTTAATTAAACAAGTTGTCAATATTGACGACAGTTTACGTTTATTGGCTGGCGGTTCAGTGTCAGGACTTGGAACGGGCGGAATGGCGACTAAACTTGAAGCGGCGGATGTGGCTCGACGAGCGGGCATAGAAGTTGTCATCGCTTCCGGTCATCACCCTGATGTTATTGCCAAAGTGGCGGCGAGGGAGTCTGTCGGTACTCATTTTAGTGCAATCGAAAATCCATTAGAAAGTCGCAAACAATGGATCTTGGCTGGTCCTGCTTCACAAGGTAAATTAGTTGTAGATGCTGGAGCATCGGTTGCCGTTGTTGCTAATGGTCGTAGTTTATTATCTAAAGGCATTGTTGATGTTGAAGGCAATTTTGAGCGCGGGGCGACCTTACTGATTGTGAATCAAACCGGTAAGATTTTGGCTAAAGGCATTAGCCGATATTGCGCCAATGATTTAACCAAAATTAGCGGTAAACATTCTGATGATATAGAAAGTCTACTGGGCTATAACTACGGCGATGCCGTGGTTCATCGCAATGATATGGTCGTACTTGATAATTAAGGATAAACATATGTCAGCCACAGAAACAGAATATTTAACTCAATTAGGGCAACGTGCTAAGGCTGCAAGTTTTATTTTAGCGAGTTTAACAGCGAAACAAAAAAACTTATTGTTAGCTACGATTGCAGACCACTTAGCGCAGCGGAAAAATGATATTTTACAAGCGAATGCACAAGATATCATTGCAGCGAAGCAAAGTGGTTTAACCGAAGCCATGATCGATAGGTTGATGCTGGACGAAGGGCGGCTAGGCGGAATTATAGCTGACATTGATAATGTCATCGCACTAGCCGACCCTGTCGGCAAAGAAGCTGACAGTCGGGTATTGGATAACGGCTTACGCTTAACTCGTCGCAGTGTCCCATTAGGTGTGGTGGGGGTTATTTATGAGGCTCGGCCAAATGTCACCGTTGATATTGCCGTGTTGGCGTTAAAGACCGGTAATGCAGTGATTTTGCGTGGCGGTAAAGAAACCCTAACCTCAAATAAAGTGCTAAGTGAAGTTATCCGTGATGCATTGGTGAGTTTAGATTTACCTAAAGATACCGTGCAGCTCATTGATTCACCAGAGCGGAGTCTTGTCAGTGGCTTACTAAGACTCGACAAATATGTTGATATGATTATCCCTCGTGGTGGACAAAACCTGCAGCGATTGTGTGCTGAGCAATCGAGTATTCCTGTCATTTTAGGCGGCATTGGCATCTGTCATTTATTTGTCGATAAACAAGCCGATTTAGTGCGTGCAATCGATGTAATTGCCAACGCTAAAGTTCAACGCCCGACTGTGTGTAATGCCTTAGATACATTATTAATACATCAACAGGTTGCTGCCGAATTTATTCCTAATATTGCCTCACATTTACACTCACTTGGGGTTCATTTCCATGCTTGTGCAATAACTTTACCTTATCTCGATGGGTTAGGTTTTGATGTTACACCTGCACATGATGAATCGTTTTCAACAGAGTGGTTATCGCTCACGTTAGGGATCAAAGTGGTTAATGATATTGACGAAGCCGTGGAGCATATCCGTCATTATTCTACAGGACATTCTGAAGCCATTTTAACGGATAACATTCACACAGCGAGTGAATTTATGAATCAAGTTGATTCCGCCGCAGTGTATGTGAATGCCAGTACTCGTTTCACCGATGGTTCACAATTTGGTCTTGGCGCTGAAGTGGCCGTGAGCACCCAGAAATTACATGCCCGTGGTCCAATGGCGTTAGATGCACTGACCACATACAAGTGGCTAGCTTGGGGTGATTACACCTGTAGGCAATAATGCATTTTGTTGTACTTATAACAATAAAGGGCGCAAATAAGCGCCCTTTATTGTTTGTGCTGAGAGACGCTATAACAGAGCGCTATAAATTATAAATAAGATGACTGGGCGTTACTGGCTCAACCAAACGTTCATAGGTGGTTAATAACCAAATTGCAAAAAAGGCACAAGTCATTAATATCGCCACAATTCTAAATGCTTGCGCGTATTCCATCACATAAGTGAAATATCGACGTTGTACTGCATTGGTCATAAAAGTGGCGATAAGTGAAAATACACACAAATACATAGCTGGATATTGTGTGGTACTTACGCCATAAAACTTTTCATAAACTAGAATTACCATAACAATTGCTAAGGTAACAATGCGTATCTTACGTTCGGTATTATCACTGAAATTCCATCTTGGCAGTCCCATTGCCTTACTTCCTCTACAATCATTTGAATTTTTAGTACTTTTTTAAACATCTATATATACTTTTATAACGCTAGTTGTATTTTTTATCAAATGATTAGCGTTATTTAATGCTTTTGTTTGCAGTGTGACAGCAAAATACGACTAACACCGCTGAAATGCCAAGCAGGTTAATATGATATAAACCAATGTCGATTGAAAATGAACGATGTGCTTAATAAACTCAATACTGGTATGAGTAACGATTATATCGCTATTACAATCTAACTCATCATTAGAGTGGGTGACTTTCGGTAAAGTATTAACGTGTCTACGCTTTGTTACTGCACTATTCCGGCTGGTTTTACTGTTTTTTTCACTATTTCGCTTATTTTGGCAGTGGTTGTGATTTATTGTTCATCCATCTTACCTTATTGGTATGGCCCGCATAAAAAAACCCATAAAACAGGATAAATATTTACTTATCCCCTTGTAATTCACTTTGTTGTCCCAATATAGGTATCAAGGCTGATATGAGTGGTTAATTTTGAATCTCAAGTTAAGCAACAAAATGCTTGAAATACTTGTTGTTCATCCCCATATCAACATCAAATAACATATTTGTGACGACTAACGTCAATTTCGGAGGACCCCATGGGCAAAATTATTGGTATCGATTTAGGCACAACAAACTCGTGTGTAGCAGTCCTTGATGGCGGCAAAGCACGCGTAATTGAAAACGCAGAGGGTGATCGCACAACCCCATCAATTATCGCTTATACCGATGATGAAATTATTGTAGGCCAGCCAGCAAAGCGTCAGGCTGTAACCAACCCAACAAACACATTCTTTGCCATCAAGCGTTTAATCGGTCGTCGTTTTAAAGATGACGAAGTTCAACGTGATGTGAACATCATGCCATTCAAAATTATCGCAGCTGATAATGGTGATGCATGGGTTGAGTCACGTGGTAACAAAATGGCACCACCACAAGTTTCAGCTGAAATCTTGAAAAAGATGAAAAAGACTGCTGAAGACTTTTTAGGTGAAGAAGTGACTGAAGCGGTTATTACCGTTCCTGCTTACTTTAACGATTCACAACGTCAAGCCACTAAAGATGCTGGTCGTATCGCAGGTCTTGATGTTAAGCGTATTATCAACGAACCTACTGCTGCTGCACTTGCATACGGTATCGACAAGAAACAAGGCGACAACATTGTTGCTGTATACGATTTAGGTGGTGGTACATTCGATATCTCTATCATCGAAATTGACAGCAACGATGGCGACCAAACATTTGAAGTACTAGCAACCAATGGTGATACTCACTTAGGTGGTGAAGACTTTGATAACCGTATGATTAACTATTTAGCTGATGAATTCAAAAAAGACCAAGGCTTAGATCTTCGTAGAGATCCTTTAGCAATGCAACGTTTGAAAGAAGCCGCTGAAAAAGCAAAAATCGAGCTTTCAAGTACTAACCACACTGAAGTTAACTTGCCTTACATCACTGCTGATGCATCAGGTCCTAAGCATTTAGTGGTTAAAATTACTCGTGCTAAGTTAGAGTCATTAGTTGAAGATTTAATTCAACGTACTCTAGAGCCGCTTAAAGTTGCACTAGCTGATGCTGATTTATCAATATCAGATATCAATGAAGTGATTCTTGTGGGTGGCCAGACTCGTATGCCTAAAGTACAAGAAGCAGTCACTAACTTCTTTGGCAAAGAGCCTCGTAAAGATGTTAACCCTGATGAAGCGGTTGCTGTTGGCGCGGCGATTCAGGCTGGCGTACTTTCTGGTGAAGTGAAAGACGTACTTCTACTTGACGTTACCCCACTATCTCTTGGTATTGAAACCATGGGCAGTGTGATGACAAAGCTTATCGAGAAGAACACCACTATCCCGACTAAAGCTCAGCAAGTATTCTCAACAGCTGATGACAACCAAAGTGCCGTGACTATTCACGTACTTCAGGGTGAACGTAAGCAAGCGAGTGCTAACAAGTCATTAGGTCAATTTAACCTTGAAGGTATTGAGCCAGCACCACGTGGCCAACCACAGGTTGAAGTGATGTTCGACATTGATGCTGATGGTATCTTACATGTGTCTGCAACAGACAAGAAAACAGGTAAGAAACAAAACATTACTATCAAAGCCTCTTCAGGTTTATCTGATGAAGAAGTTGAACAAATGGTACGTGATGCAGAAGCTCATGCTGATGAAGATGCTAAATTTGAAGAGTTAGTTAAAGCGCGTAATCAAGCAGATGGTTTAGCTCATTCAACTAAAAAACAAGTTGAAGAAGCTGGCGATGCACTAGCTAGTGACGAAAAAGAAAAGATTGAAGCAGCAATCGCAACTTTAGAAACTGCCATAAAAGGCAAAGATAAAGAAGCCATTGATACAGCAACTCAAGCGCTAATCGAAGCGTCTGCTAAGTTAATGGAAATTGCTCAAGCTAAAGCTCAAGGTGAAGCAGAAGGTCAAGCGCACGATGCTGGCCAAGAAAAGCCTGCTGATGATGTTGTTGATGCTGAGTTCGAAGAAGTTAAAGACGACAAAAAGTAATTAGCAATTTCAGCTAGTTACCGTTAAAGCGGGCGTTGGGGTTATCCTCAAACGCCCGTTTGTATAATTTAAGTTTAACAATTTACTCACACCTTCGAGAAACAGAACACTATGTCAAAGCGTGATTATTACGAAGTTCTCGGTGTTGGACGTGACACCAGTGAACGCGAAATTAAAAAAGCGTACAAACGCTTAGCGATGAAGTTTCACCCAGACCGTAATCCGGGTGACAAAGCCGCAGAAGCTAACTTTAAAGAAATTAAAGAAGCGTACGAAATTTTAACCGACAGCGACAAAAAAGCGGCTTACGATCAATTTGGTCATGCTGGCGTCGACCCTAATCGTGGTGGACACGGCGGTGGCCAAGGTGATTTTGGCGATATCTTTGGTGATGTATTCGGTGATATTTTTGGTGGTGGTCGCCGTGGTGGTGGTCAACGTCAAGCTGCGCGCGGTAGTGACTTACGATACAACCTTGAATTGTCTTTAGAAGAAGCCGTACGCGGCTTAACCAAAGAACTGCGAATTCCTACTTTAGCTGCCTGTGATTTATGTGACGGGAGTGGCGCTAAAAAAGGCACATCTGCAACCACATGTGGTACGTGTCATGGCCAAGGCCAAGTGCAAATGCGTCAAGGTTTCTTTGCTGTTCAGCAAGCGTGTCCTACTTGTCATGGTCGCGGTAAAATCATTAAAGATCCTTGCGGCAAGTGCCATGGTGAAGGTCGCGTTGAGAAAAGCAAAACCTTATCAGTTAAAATTCCTGCCGGTGTCGATACAGGCGATCGTATTCGTCTTACTGGCGAAGGTGAAGCAGGCGAGTTTGGTGCTCCACCAGGTGATTTATACGTTCAAGTTAGTGTGCGAGAACACGCTATCTTTACCCGTGACGCCAATAACCTTTACTGTGAAGTACCTATTTCATTCAGTAAAGCAGCATTAGGCGGCGAGATTGAAGTACCGACATTAGACGGTAAAGTTAGCCTTAAAATCCCAACAGAAACCCAAACAGGGCGCATGTTCCGCCTACGCGGCAAAGGGGTTAAGTCGGTCCGTAGCCATGCAGTAGGTGACTTACTGTGTAAAGTGGTAATGGAAACACCGGTTAACTTGAATGAAAAACAAAAAGAGTTATTGCGTGAGTTTGAAGCAACGTTAACTGGCGAATCAAAAAAGCACAGCCCTAAAGCTGAAGGCTTCTTTGATGGCGTTAAAAAGTTCTTTCAGGATTTAAACAGTTAATCGCGATGATCTAGCGAGCTCGTTAAAGGCTGTTTACTTTGGGTAAGCAGCCTTTTTTATTGGCGAATATCGTCAATTTAACCTATTAACATTAGGCGTTAACATGTCATTTTCAGCGTTATCACTCGATTCAAGTTTATTAGCCGCATTACCGCCGACAGTGAATCAGCCGAGTCGTATTCAGCAACTGGCTATTCCAACTATATTGGCGGGGCAAGATGTGTTGGCATTAGCCCAAACCGGCAGCGGTAAAACCTATGCTTATGGTTTGCCTGTATTGCAACGCATTAGTCTGCTTCCAACGGCTCATTTGTCTGCCGTGATCATCGTACCGACCAGAGAGTTAGCATCACAAGTATCGCAAAACTTAGTGCCACTGGCACAATCGCTTAATTTGCGCGTAGAGGTACTGTGTGGCGGTGAAGCAATAGAGCTTCAAATTGATCGCTTAGCTCAACCGGTTAACATCGTCGTTGCTACACCGGGCCGTTTACTCGCATTAGCACAACAAGGTGTTATTGATTTTGAACATCTGCAGAGTTTGGTCCTTGATGAAGCAGACCGATTACTGGACATGGGATTTATCGCTGATATTAATGCGCTGATTACATTAATGCCAAGTGGCCAACGGTTATTATTTTCGGCGACGTTACCCGAATCTTTGGTCGCATTAGCTCAAAAGGTACAGTCTGCATCTTGCGTACGAATTGAAGCGCATGCTTTAAATAGTACCGTGGCTGATATTGATCAAACTCTCTATCACGTCAATAAAGGCAGCAAAGCCAAAGCGCTGATTCATTTAATTGCTTTACATCAATGGTCGCAAGTATTGGTGTTTGTGAATGCTAAAGATGATGCAGATGCATTGTGTAAAAAGTTAATTAAAGCGGGTATTAACGCTGCGGCGCTTCATGGTGATAAAGAACAAGCGCTGCGAAGTAAGACCTTAGAGCAATTCAAAACGGCACAACTTACTGTATTAGTCGCAACCGATGTATTAGCGCGCGGTATTCATGTCGACGCATTGCCAGTAGTCATTAATGTTGATTTGCCTGCCCAAGCAGCAGTATATGTTCATCGTATTGGACGTACTGCACGGGCGGGATTAAGCGGCGTGGCATTATCATTAGTCGGTCATTCTGAATTACTCAGTTTAGAGGCTATTCGAGAATTAACCGGACAGGCATTACCATTAGTTGAATTAGCTGGTTTTGCGGTAACAGACAAACCGATTAGCGAAAACAGTAAGCGAGCGCCGCGCGATAAGCAAGCTAATCGTCGTACCGCCAATAAACGCAGTATTAGTGATTTCGCTAAACGTAAATCAACACGTTAATCAACACATGAATGCTGGCTGATGTTTAATATCGCAAATGGTGCATTGGTCCAGTTGATTGGTATAAAATAAATGAATGATCGATTAGCTTTTTGGCTAAATGAATTTTAAGGGATGACAACATGAAACCTCTCGCGCTAACCCTACTCGCTTCTGCTTTATTAGTTGGCTGTGTTAATAGTCAATCGCCAACAGGGCGAGGGCAAACCTTGTTGTTTTCTGATACCCAGATGCAGCAAATGGGTGCTCAGTCGTTTGAGACAATGAAGCAAAGTGAAAAAATAAGTCAAAACCAAGCGCAAACTCAATATGTGAACTGTGTTGCCAAACGTATCACTGCGGTGTTGCCCGACCAATCGCAGCAATGGGATGTCGTGTTGTTTGAATCAGATCAAGTCAATGCGTTTGCGCTACCTGGTGGCCATATTGGTGTCTATACCGGTTTACTAAATGTGGCGACGAATCAAGATCAGTTGGCTACGGTTATGGGACATGAAGTGGCGCACGTTTTAGCACAACATGGAAACGAGCAAGTATCTCGAGCGCAGATAACGGGTCTTGGCATGCAAGCTGCGGATGCCGCATTAGGAGCATCGGGTATTGCCAATAAAGACTTGTACATGGCCGGACTGGGGCTAGGGGCGAATGTGGGCATTATTTTACCTTTTGGCCGCAGTCAGGAATCTGAAGCTGATATTGTTGGTCTTGAGCTAATGGCCAAAGCAGGTTTTAATCCAGCTCAAAGTGTTAATTTGTGGCAAAACATGGCTAAAGCGGGCGGAGCCCAAGGCCCTGAACTGTTATCGACTCACCCGTCACACAGTCACCGAATTGAAGACTTGCAAGCGGCACAGAATCAAGTGATGCCGCTTTATACACAGGCAAGAAAACAGTCTTTGGCTGAGTGTAAAATTGCTCAAGTTAAATAGCGTTTTTTGCCAACATTTACGGGGTTTATTGTGATAAACTCTTGTGCGAATTTTTTATGTTTATTGAGAGAAAATTATTATGTCAGATTTGTTCAGCACTATGGAACAGCATGCTAGCTACGGTGTAGGTCGTCAAATGGGCGAGCAACTAGCAGCAAACTCTTTTGAAGGTATTGATATCCCTGCTGTTCAAGCTGGTCTTGCTGATGCATTTGCCGGTAAAGAAAGCGCAGTATCAATGGAAGAGCTTCAAGTTGCATTTACTGAAATTAGTCGTCGTTTACAAGAAGCACAAGAAGCTGCTGCAGAAGCTGCTGCCGCTGAAGGTGATACATTCCTAGCTGAAAACGCTAAGCGTGACGGTATTACGATAACTGAGTCTGGTCTTCAATACGAAGTGCTTGTACAAGGCGACGGTGAAACACCAACGTATGATTCAACTGTACGTACTCATTACCATGGTACTTTCATCAGTGGTGATGTGTTCGACAGCTCTGTTGCTCGTGGCCAACCTGCTGAATTCCCAGTATCTGGTGTTATCGCCGGTTGGACTGAAGCATTACAGTTAATGCCAGTTGGCACTAAGCTAAAATTATATGTCCCGCATCACTTGGCTTACGGTGAGCGTGGCGCGGGTGCTTCAATCCCGCCTTATTCAGCTTTGGTCTTCGAAGTTGAATTGTTAGAAATTATCTAGTTGTTAAAAACGCCTAAGTTAACTTAGGCGTTTTTGTATATGCTGTTTGTGTGTTTACCTTTAGTTAACACTGGGAGAATGAAATGACTGCAAAAGTGAGAATTGCTGTAGTTGGTGCCAGTGGCCGTATGGGCCGTACACTGATTGAATCTGCTAAACAGCAACAAGTCATAATACTTGGCGCAGCTATTGAACGTACAGGTTCAAGTTTAATCGGTATTGATGCTGGTGTACTTGCTGGTGTTGGCGCGATGAATGTTGCCATTACCGATTCACTGGATAAAGTGGTTGACGACTTTGACGTATTAATTGATTTTACGTCACCTGAATCTTCCATTATTCATCTCGATTGGTGCGCAAAAAATCACAAAGCTATTGTCATTGGTACCACAGGTTTTAATCATGCTCAAAAAGAGCAAATTGGTGCCTATTCAGAACAAGTGCCAGTGGTATTAGCGCCTAATATGTCTGTCGGTGTTAACGTGATGTGGAAGTTGCTCGCACTGGCTACAGAAGTGATGGGTGATTATACCGATATCGAAATAATCGAAGCGCATCATCGGCATAAAAAGGATGCACCGTCAGGTACTGCACTTAAAATGGGTGAAATTATAGCCCAAACATTAGGTCGTGATTTAGACCAATGTGCGGTATTTGGGCGTGAAGGTATTACCGGTGAACGTGATCCTAATACCATAGGTTTTGCAACGGTTCGTGCTGGTGACATTGTCGGTGAACACACCGCAATGTTCGCTGACATAGGCGAACGGCTGGAAATAACCCATAAAGCATCGAGTAGAATGACCTTTGCTAATGGGGCAATGAGGGCGGCTTTTTGGCTCTCCGATCAAAATGCAGGTCTGTATGACATGCAACAAGTATTAGGATTGAACTAGATAATAAAAACACCATTCGTTGGTGTTTTTTTTTGAAAACAATCCTACAAAATATAGACGTAAAAACGAATTTCTTATACAATCGCTAGAATTTGTCAAAATTTCGTAATTTATCGAAAATTGGTATTTTAGTGCAAAATAAAAACACATAATTTTAAGTGGCTTGGCTCTTTTCTGGAGGTCGCGTTGACACAGTCTGCCTTACTCGTACTCGAAGATGGATCAGTATTCTCTGGCACCGCAATTGGTGCTACCGGTATCTCTGTTGGTGAAGTGGTATTTAATACTTCAATGACAGGTTATCAAGAGATCCTTACAGATCCTTCATATTCACGCCAAATAGTAACATTAACCTATCCTCACATCGGTAACACAGGTACTAATGATGAAGACACAGAATCGGATTCGGTTCATGCATGTGGCTTAATTATTCGTGACTTACCGCTTATGGCGAGTAATTTCCGCAACCAACAATCATTAAGCGATTATTTAAAAGCGAATAATGTGGTTGGTATTGCTGATATTGATACCCGCAAACTAACTCGAATTTTGCGTGAAAAAGGCGCCCAAGCCGGTTGTATTATGGTCGGCGACCTAGATGAAGCGAAAGCTCTGGCAGCTGCGAAAGCGTTCCCAGGTCTAAAAGGCATGGATTTAGCCAAAGAAGTGACCACCGATAAAGCTTATACATGGCGTAACGGTAGCTGGAAATTAGTCGGTGGTTTACCGTCTGAAACACCAGCAGCGGAACTCAAATATAAAATTGTCGCGTACGATTACGGTGTGAAACGTAATATTTTACGTATGTTGGTTGACCGTGGTTGTGATGTGACGGTAGTGCCTGCTCAAACATCTGCTGCAGATGTCCTTGCCATGAACCCTGATGGGGTCTTCCTATCAAATGGTCCTGGCGACCCTGAGCCATGTGATTATGCTATTACTGCTATCCAGCAAATATTAACAACTGATATTCCAGTGTTTGGTATTTGTTTAGGTCACCAGTTACTTGCATTAGCCTCTGGTGCGAAAACCTTAAAAATGAAGTTTGGTCACCATGGTGCAAACCATCCAGTGAGCAATGTTGAAAATGGTCGCGTGATGATCACCAGTCAAAACCACGGTTTTGCTGCTGATGAAACCACATTGCCAGCAAACATCAAGGTGACGCATAAGTCGTTATTTGATGGTTCGTTACAAGGTATTCACCTAACGGATAAGCCAGCATTTAGCTTCCAGGGACACCCTGAAGCGAGTCCTGGGCCAACCGATGCCGCACCGCTGTTCGATCATTTCATCGAGCTAATTGAACAATACCGTCAGCACGCCAAGTAGTTATCTGGGAGAAGACAGAAGCAATGCCAAAACGTACAGATATAAAAAGTATTCTTATCCTAGGTGCCGGTCCAATTGTTATTGGTCAGGCGTGTGAGTTTGATTATTCAGGTGCGCAAGCTTGTAAAGCACTTCGTGAAGAAGGCTATCGCGTTATTCTGGTCAACTCTAATCCAGCAACGATTATGACCGACCCTGAAATGGCCGATGCAACCTATATCGAGCCTATTCATTGGGAAGTGGTACGCAACATCATCGCCAAAGAACGTCCAGATGCAATTCTACCGACGATGGGTGGACAAACTGCACTGAACTGTGCGCTTCAGCTTGAAGCACAAGGCGTACTAAAAGAGTTTAATGTTGAAATGATTGGTGCGACAGCGGATGCGATTGATAAAGCTGAAGACCGTAGTCGTTTCGACAAAGCGATGAAATCCATTGGTTTAGACTGCCCGCGTGCGGGTATTGCTCATAACATGGATGAAGCGTATGGCGTATTAGATATGGTGGGCTTCCCCTGTATCATTCGTCCGTCTTTCACCATGGGTGGCAGCGGCGGTGGTATTGCCTACAACAAAGAAGAGTTTGAAGAGATTTGTTCTCAAGGCTTGGACTTGTCGCCAACTAACGAATTATTGATCGATGAATCATTAATTGGTTGGAAAGAATATGAAATGGAAGTGGTTCGTGATCGCAACGATAACTGTATTATCGTGTGTACTATCGAAAACTTCGATGCGATGGGTGTTCACACCGGTGACTCAATTACCGTTGCACCGGCACAAACGCTAACCGATAAAGAATATCAATTAATGCGTAACGCTTCTTTAGCGGTACTGCGTGAAATTGGCGTTGAAACCGGTGGCTCAAACGTACAATTTGGTATTTGTCCTAATACTGGCCGTATGGTTATTATTGAGATGAACCCACGTGTATCACGTTCATCTGCTTTAGCCTCTAAAGCAACCGGTTTCCCGATAGCTAAAATTGCTGCTAAGTTAGCGGTTGGTTTTACGCTTGATGAGCTTAGCAACGACATTACTGGCGGTAAAACACCAGCGTCGTTCGAGCCTGCAATCGATTACGTTGTGACTAAAATCCCCCGTTTTAACTTTGAAAAGTTTGCCGGTGCAAATGACCGTCTAACAACCCAAATGAAATCTGTGGGTGAAGTAATGGCCATTGGCCGTACTTTCCAAGAGTCATTACAAAAAGCGTTACGTGGCCTTGAAGTGGGTCGTAACGGTTTTGATTCTCTAGTTGATTTACAATCACCAGAAGCGATGCAACGTATCCGTCATGAATTAAAAGAGCCAGGTTGTGACCGTATTTGGTATATAGCCGATGCATTCCGTGCTGGTTTAAGTCGTGATGATATCTTCACTCTGACTAACGTTGATCACTGGTTCCTCGTTCAAATCGAAGATTTGGTTACCCAAGAAGCGAAAGTCGCTGAGCTTGGTATGTCAGGTTTAGAGCAAAACTACTTACGTCAATTAAAGCGTAAAGGTTTCTCTGATTTACGTTTAGCTGATGTGTTAGGTGTGAGTGAAGGCGAAATTCGTAAACTACGTCATCGCCATGAAATTCATCCGGTATACAAGCGTGTAGATACATGTGCTGCTGAATTCTCAACTGACACGGCTTACATGTACTCAACGTACGAAGAAGAATGTGAATCTAACCCATCGAACCGTGACAAAATCATGATTTTGGGTGGTGGCCCTAACCGAATTGGCCAAGGTATTGAGTTCGATTATTGCTGTGTCCATGCTGCATTAGCATTACGTGAAGACGGTTATGAAACCATCATGGTTAACTGTAACCCTGAAACGGTATCAACCGACTACGATACATCTGACCGCTTATACTTTGAACCTGTAACGTTAGAAGACGTACTCGAGATTGTGCGTATCGAAAAGCCAAAAGGTGTAATCGTCCAATACGGTGGCCAAACTCCGCTTAAACTCGCGCGCGAATTAGAAGCCGCAGGCGTACCGATTATTGGTACCAGCCCTGATGCGATTGACCGTGCAGAAGACCGCGAACGTTTCCAACAAGCCATTCAACGTTTGAACATGAAGCAGCCAGAAAATGCGACAGTGACAACAGTTGAAAGTGCTGTGATAGAAGCGGAAAAAATAGGTTATCCGTTGGTTGTACGTCCGTCTTATGTGTTGGGTGGACGTGCGATGGAAATCGTATACGACAAGCAAGATTTACTACGCTACTTCAATGAAGCGGTTAAAGTATCTAATGCATCACCAGTATTACTTGATCACTTCTTAGATGATGCGATTGAAGTGGATATCGATGCAGTGTGTGACGGTGAAACTGTGGTGGTTGGCGCCATTATGGAGCATATTGAACAAGCAGGAGTTCACTCTGGTGACTCAGGTTGTTCATTACCACCTTACACCTTGAGTGCTGATATTCAGGCCAGAATGCGTGACCAAGTGTCTAAACTGGCTTTTGAATTAGGCGTGATCGGTTTAATGAACGTGCAGTTTGCGGTAAAAGATAACGAAATCTATATGATTGAAGTTAACCCGCGTGCCGCTCGTACAGTACCATTTGTGTCTAAAGCGACAGGCGTGCCGTTAGCTAAAATTGCAGCTCGAGTGATGGCTGGCCAAAGCTTAATTTCGCAAAACTTTACTAAAGAAGTGATTCCACCATATTTCTCGGTAAAAGAAGTGGTATTACCGTTTAATAAGTTCCCAGGTGTTGACCCGCTATTAGGCCCAGAAATGCGCTCAACCGGTGAAGTCATGGGCGTGGGTGATACTTTTGCTGAAGCCTATGCCAAAGCACAGCTTGGTGCTACATCTGAAGTGCCTAAATCGGGCCGTGCGTTATTATCTGTGCGTAACAGTGATAAAAAACGCGTTGCCGATTTAGCTTCTAAGTTGATTGAGCTAGGTTATGAAATTGATGCCACTCATGGTACCGCGATTATTTTAGGTGAAGCAGGGATTAATCCTCGCTTAGTTAACAAAGTGCATGAAGGTCGTCCACACATTCTTGATCGTATTAAAAATGGTGAATATACCTACATTGTTAACACCACTGAAGGTCGTCAAGCAATTGAAGACTCACGTCAGATCCGTCGTGGAGCATTGCGCTATAAAGTGAATTACACTACGACATTAAATGCTGCCTTTGCGACGTGTTTAGCGCATTCTGCAGATGATCGTATCAAGGTGACGTCTTTACAAGAGTTACACAAACGCATCAAAAGTTAATTTTTATGGTGCGTTAACGATTAAGGTCGCCTTTTGGCGACCTTTTTTATGACATTTTGATGATGGATGACTAGCAAGTCTGTAAAAGCTTAGGTAAGCTGTCTGCCATCATCGAAAAGATGCATCCTAGATACGCACGCTAAGTCGATTGCGTACTTCCAACTGAATTTTTACTGTGTTGACTTATCGTCAGCACGGGATGCTTTTGTTTTTAAAGGAGACAAAGACATTATGAGTAAGGTCCCAATGACTGTAGTTGGCGCTGATCAATTACGTAAAGAACTTGAATTGTTAAAGTTCGATCGCCGTCCAAAAATTACTGAAGCAATTGCTTCAGCACGCGAATTAGGCGATTTAAAAGAAAATGCTGAATATCATGCAGCCCGTGAAGATCAAGGAATTTGTGAAGCACGTATTCGTGACATCGAAGGCAAGTTATCTAACGCTCAAATTATTGACGTCACAAAGTTAGAAAATACTGGCCGAGTCATTTTTGGTACAACAGTAACTATTTTGAACATAGATACTGATGCTGAAGTGACGTATCGCATAGTCGGTGATGACGAGGCGGATATTAAGCAAAATTTAATTTCTGTTAATTCACCGATTGCACGTGGATTAATTGGTAAAAGTGAAGGCGATGAAGTATCGATTACCACTCCAGGTGGATTGACTGATTATGAAATCATAACGGTTAAATATCTTTAAGTATTGTGAATAATCGAGTGTGTCTTTTTCTTAACCATTTTTTTTAGTTATTGTATTAAACTAACTGCTTAAGCATTTATCATACTTTTATGCACAACCCAATACCGATATAATGGCCACTAGCCAGACATCGCACTAAATAGAATACTGTTTAGTGCTTTTTTATATCCATCGTAGAGTTAATGCATGTGCTAGATATGATAGAACATGTAAAAAAATTCATTTGCAGATTAAAGGTGCAATAGATATTATCGTTTAAGTTTACATTGTTGTTACATTTTACCGTATGAACAACAATATTATTTGAACAATCTGTTAGAAAATCGTTTAAAAACTAATTTGTTAGATTACTTTATTAGACAGTGTTGTTAGATGATTTTATTAGATAGTGTTTTTGACATGTTAATTTTAGAATTTTGAATTTTAGAAATTGTGTAGCTTGATTAAATAAGGTCATTATGACGTTTCCATGGGCTCGTATACTACTAATGCTGGTAATTGTGGGGTTGTGTTCAATCTTCCTCCTCAATAGCCGTGTGTTAGTTTTAGCATCGATGCCATTTGCTGCGTCTACTTCTTATTCTTGTTCATATAATGTGGATTCGCTGACAGATGATCGAATTTGTGAACAACCAATAAGTTCAACCCCTATTGATATCACCTTGGCGTCAGTTAAATCAGTAGACAGCTCAAAAGACACATTAGTTAACAGTCCAGTAGATTCAAATCAACTAACTGCGTTAACCAATACGCTTATTGATGTTAATAGCACATTGTTGGGCTACGTCGGCGAACCTTCATCAACAAACCCACTCTCTGAAAAATCTGTCTCTGAACGTTCGGTTTCTGAGAATTCTAGTTCAAACGATATTCATTTTGTTCCTACCTATTCAGCGCGTTACCTCAGTATTGTTCAATATCAATCGGATGAATCAAAACCTAATTATCTATTGGCCTATGAATTTGTATCTCCGCCAGTACCGAGTTTAACCATAGGTTATCAAATTAACTTTAGTCCGCAATTGGACTGGGTATTATCAACAGCTTCAGCCCCTTCAAGACTTTCCGCTTGGAAAGAGTCTAATTTACTTTTCGTTCACGCTCACACCTGTTAACTACATTATATTGATTAAAAATGTCATTAGCCTTGCTAATGAGTTTTGCTGTGGGTAGATGAATTAGGTCAATGCCTATCATCACTCACATACATTTTTATCGAGGTTTTACCCCGATGTAGTGAGATCAAGTGTTATGAAATCAAAATCGAATACCAAACCGTTAAATCAATATGCTCAGTGGAAATACTGGCTATTAATTTGCACACTCATCATCTTATTTATGAGTGCATTGCCATCTTGGTATGGTGAAGATCCTGCCGTACAACTTGCCGTTAAACCGACCCAATCATTAACAGTGGAACAAATTCACCATGTGCTACAACAAGCGGGCATAAACAGTAAGCGTATCGAACAACAACAAGATAATTTACTTGTGGTGTTAGATGATCCCGATATGCAAACCCAAGCTAAAAAGACCTTAGCACAACAGTTTGAACATCAGGCTCAAGTGACCTTAGCGTTAGCTCCAGCGGCCCCAGATTGGTTATTAAATTTAGGCGTTAAACCGATTAAGCTAGGTTTAGATTTACGCGGCGGAGTGCAGTTTCTACTGGATGTGGATCTTGATTTAGTGTTTCAAAACCAAGCAGTATTAGTGAGTGATGCTGTAAAGCAATTTGTCAGAGAGCAGCATATCAGCGGTGTAATGGTGCGTTTTGGCACTGGAGCGGAACTGACGGTTAACAGCGCCAGTGATGATGCTCGTGGTCAAATAAGACAATTTATTGGTCAGCAGTACCCTCAATGGCAAGTCACAGGCCATCAACAAACTTTGAGTATCAATCTTTCCCAAAGTGAACAGCTCAAATTAACCAATTTAACGGTACAACAAAACTTACATATCATGCGCAGTCGTATAGAAGAGCTTGGTATTACCGAAGCGTTAGTTCAACGTCAAGGAGAGCATCGTATTCGAATTGAGTTACCAGGAGTGCAAGATCCTGCCACCGCTAAAAATGTTATCGGTGCAACCGCTAGTTTGGCATTTTATCCAGTGGTGCAAGCTGACTCTCTTTATGCTGTTGTGATGAATGATGAGCAGAATAAGCCTGTCTATGTGTCAAAAAAACCAGTACTTGGTGGTGATCACATTATTGATGCTCGAGCCACTACTGGCGATTTTGGTATGGCGAAAGTCAATATCAGTCTTGATGCGGCAGGTGGCAAGTTAATGTCAGATTTTTCGCGAGATAATATCGGTAAACCTATGGCAACAGCTTATAGCGAATACAGCCGTGATGAACAAGGTAAAGCCAAACAAACCACTAAAATTATCAGTGTTGCAACCATTCAGAGTCAACTCGGTAACCGCTTTGAAATCACTGGAGCAGGTAGCCATCAAGAGGCGCAGCAATTAGCTTTGTTATTAAGAGCTGGCTCTATGACTGCACCTGTAACCATAGTGGAAGAACGTACTATTGGGCCTAGTTTAGGGGCCGAGAATATTGTTAATGGTTTTGCTGCTCTAGCCTTAGGTTTATCGGCTACATTACTGTTTATGGCTTGTTGGTATCGCCGTTTAGGTTGGGTTGCAAATGTAGCGTTAATCGCCAATTTGGTGATGTTATTTGGATTGTTAGCGCTCATTCCTGGAGCGGTATTGACCTTACCAGGTATTGCCGGGTTAGTGCTTACTGTCGGTATGGCAGTCGATACTAACGTACTTATTTTTGAGCGAATAAAAGAAAAGCTTGCGGAAGGTCGTAGCTTTGCCAATGCGATTGATGTGGGATTTTATAGTGCGTTTTCAACCATTTTTGATGCTAACTTCACCACGATGATCACCGCAGTGGTGTTATTTTCGATTGGTAATGGCCCTATTCAAGGCTTTGCGTTGACCTTAGGTTTGGGGTTATTAACCAGTATGTTTACCGGTATTTTTGCTTCACGCGCATTAATCAACTTAGTTTATGGTCGTGACACTCGTCGCGCTATTAAGGTGTAATTTTATGAACTCAACTCAAACAAATTATTCAACAGACAAGCTGAAATACTTAACTAAGTGGCGTTATGCATCGAGTCTGATTTCGATTGTATTAATGCTGTTATCGTTAACCGCGATAGGAATAAAAGGGTTTAATTGGGGCTTAGATTTTACCGGCGGTGTGGTCACAGAGATTCAAGTGGAGCATCACATCACTGCCAGTGAAATACAGCCATTAATGACTGCAGCATATCAACAAGAGGTCAGTGTTATTTCAGCTAGTGAACCAGGCCGTTGGGTATTACGATATGCCAATATACCTGATGAGAATCAACGCCCAGAACTGGCTGAAGTATTGGCGCCATTAAATACTGACATCAACGTGTTAAATAGCAGTATTGTCGGACCACAAGTAGGCCAAGAGTTGGTTGAACAAGGCAGTTTAGCGTTATTAGTCGCCATGCTATGTATTATGGGGTATCTAAGTTTTCGCTTTGAATGGCGTTTAGCGTCAGGTGCACTGTTTGCTTTGGTACATGATGTGGTATTTGTGTTGGCTTTTTTTGCGTTAAGCCAAATGGAATTTAATTTAACTGTATTAGCCGCAATAATGGCGATTTTGGGGTATTCACTCAATGATTCAATTATTATTGCGGACAGGATCCGGGAGCAGTTAGTGGCTAAACCACAGTGGAATATAACTGACATTAACAACTTAGCAATTAAATCAACCTTTTCCAGAACTATGGTCACTTCAGGAACTACATTGATAACGGTAGTGGCTTTATGGATTCTGGGTGGGGCACCGCTTGAAGGTTTTTCTATCGCGATGTTTATTGGTATTTTAACCGGTACTTGGTCATCGATTTCAATTGGTGCTACCTTGCCTGAGTTTCTAGGCTTAAAGGCAGAGCATTATCAAGTTATCCCAATACCTGATCATCCCTGATTAACGATAATTCATCTCCAATAAAAAAGCCGCTGTATTCAGCGGCTTTTTATAAAAGGGTGCGAAATTATTTGGCTTTAGGCAAAGCAATTTTCATTTCAGCCGAATGACGGAAAATAACTAACACATGACCGATAAGTTGCACTTTCGTAGACTGGGTTTCACGTACAATGGCGTCAACGATGGCATTTTTTAGCTCTCTGTCTGCAGAGGCTACTTTCACTTTAATCAATTCATGATGTGTAAGAGCGCTATCAATTTCAGCCAGAACACCTTCAGTTAGTCCATTGCCACCAAGCAGCACCACTGGTTTTAGACTGTGCGCCAGACCTTTTAAATGCTGTTTTTGTTTGGTTGTTAAGTTCATTTGTACCAACTTTTGCTGAGTTACTGTTGAAAAACGGGTATTCTACCCTTATATAGAGCTTATGTAACTCTGAATCGTTGCGGAATTTAAATGACAACCAAAAAACGTACGGCGAGCTCAACTCGCTGGATGCAAGAACACTTTGATGATCACTATGTGAAATTAGCCCAAAAACGAGGCTTACGTTCACGAGCAGCATTCAAGTTAGAAGAGATCCAACAAAAAGATCACTTAATAAAACAGGGTATGACAGTAGTTGACTTAGGTGCTGCTCCTGGTGGTTGGTCACAAGTGGCTGTTAAACTTACTGGCGACAAAGGTAAAGTGATTGCTTGTGACATTTTATCGATGGATCCTATTGTTGGCGTTGATTTTCTTCAAGGTGATTTTAGAGAGGATAAAGTGCTGCAGGCATTGCTTGAGCGAGTAGGTCAAGATAAAGTGGATGTGGTACTATCAGATATGGCTCCGAACATGAGTGGTTCGGGTGCTGTAGATCAGCCAAGAGCTATGTATTTAGTTGAATTAGCGCTAGATATGTGTCATCAAGTGTTGACGCCTAACGGCTGTTTTGCTGTTAAAGTCTTTCAGGGGGAGGGCTTTGACGACTACATAAAAACAGTCAAACAGGCATTCAAAGTAGTAAAAACCCGTAAACCAGACTCCTCTAGAGCGCGCTCTCGAGAAGTCTATCTAGTGGCGACTGGTTACAAGTTGTAGTAGTCTAAAGTTAATAATCGCAGGACTGTTAAGAGGTCGAGTAATTTGAGTGACATGGCTAAAAATTTAATACTCTGGGTTGTCATCGCTGTTGTGCTGATGTCAGTTTTCCAGGGTTATTCCCCCTCTTCTTCGAATTCGCAGAAGATGGATTATTCCGCCTTTTTGGACAATGTTCGAAATGGTCAAGTTAACAAGGTCGAAATAAAAAGCGATCAACGAACTATTGAAGGGACTAAACGTACCGGCGAGAAGTTCACCACAATTATGCCTATATATGATCAAGATTTAATTAATGATCTTCAAACTAAAGGTATTGACTATAAAGGCCAAGAAGCTGAAGAATCTGGTTTCTTAACTCAAATCTTTATTTCATGGTTCCCAATGTTACTGCTAATTGGAGTATGGATATTCTTCATGCGTCAAATGCAAGGTGGTGGCGGTAAGGGCGCAATGTCATTTGGTAAGAGTAAAGCCAAATTGATGAGCGAAGATCAAATTAAAACCACTTTTGCAGACGTCGCTGGTTGTGATGAAGCAAAAGAAGAAGTGAAAGAACTGGTTGATTATTTGCGTGACCCAACTAAGTTCCAAAAATTAGGCGGCCGTATTCCTACGGGCGTGTTAATGGTTGGGCAACCAGGTACAGGTAAAACCTTGCTAGCGAAGGCTATTGCTGGTGAATCTAAGGTGCCATTCTTTACTATTTCAGGTTCTGATTTTGTGGAAATGTTTGTCGGTGTTGGTGCATCTCGTGTGCGTGACATGTTTGAACAAGCTAAAAAATCTTCTCCTTGTATCATCTTTATCGATGAAATTGATGCTGTAGGCCGCCAACGTGGCGCAGGTGTTGGTGGTGGTCACGATGAGCGTGAGCAAACATTAAACCAGTTACTGGTTGAGATGGATGGTTTCGAAGGTAATGAAGGCGTTATTGTCATTGCGGCAACTAACCGTCCAGACGTACTCGACTCTGCATTACTTCGTCCAGGTCGATTTGACCGCCAAGTCGTCGTCGGTTTACCAGACGTGCGTGGTCGTGAACAAATCCTTAAAGTACACATGCGTAAAGTACCTTTGTCAGACGATGTTAAAGCAAGTGTTATTGCCCGTGGTACCCCAGGATTTTCTGGTGCAGACTTAGCAAACCTTGTTAACGAAGCTGCGTTGTTTGCTGCTCGTGGTAATCGTCGTGTAGTCGGTATGGAAGAGTTCGAGCGTGCTAAAGATAAAATCATGATGGGTGCTGAGCGCCGTTCTATGGTGATGTCTGAATCGGATAAAGAGATGACGGCTTATCATGAAGCCGGACATGCTATTGTTGGTTGCTTAGTACCAGAGCACGATCCTGTACATAAAGTAACCATTATTCCGCGTGGTCGTGCATTAGGTGTGACGTTCTTCTTACCTGAAGCTGATGCTGTTAGTCAAAGCCGTCGCAAATTGGAATCACAGATTTCAGTTGCTTACGGTGGACGTTTAGCCGAAGAGCTTATTTACGGAAGCGAACAAGTCTCTACAGGCGCTTCGCAAGACATTAAATACGCGACATCAATTGCACGTAACATGGTTACGCAATGGGGTTTCTCTGACAAGTTGGGTCCTTTACTCTATGCAGAAGAAGAAAACGAAGTTTTCTTAGGTCGCAGTATGGGTAAATCAAAGGCTATGTCAGGTGATACAGCGTCATTAATTGATTCAGAAATCAAAATGTTTATCGATAAAAACTATCAACGTGCACAAACCATGTTGACAGAAAATATGGATATCTTACATGCGATGAAAGACGCACTGATGAAGTACGAAACGATTGATTCGTTGCAAATTGACGATTTAATGCATCGCCGTGAAGTGCGTATGCCAGCTGAATGGCAAAAAGATGAATCATCTGACGATAAAGATAATGGCAATACCACGCCTAAATCTGAAATTGAAACGCCAGTGGATGACGCTAAAACCGACGCTAAAGTCGATAATAAAGCCGATACTAATGATGCGGATGAATCACCAGCTAAATAAATAATTTAGTGAATAAAGAAAACCCCGCAAGGGGTTTTCTTGTTTTTAATCTACTGTAGGAAAATACCATTGTTTCAATTAACTCATGCCAATAAAACGCTCGACTTGTCAGCCCCTGTAGTAATGGGAATTGTAAACGTGACACCAGATTCGTTTTCTGATGGTGGCGAATACATCGATTTCGAACAAGCTTGTCGACATGTTGATTATATGGTTGAACAAGGTGCATTAATTATAGACGTCGGCGGTGAGTCTACTCGCCCTGGAGCAGCAGAGGTTTCTGTTGAGCAAGAGCTCGCACGGGTTATTCCTATTATTGAATATACTGCAAAAACACACGACGTATGGATTTCGATAGACACTAGCAAACCTGAAGTGATGGAACTGGCGGTAAATGCCGGTGCTAATTTGATTAATGATGTGCGCGCATTACAAATGCCTGGGGCTTTAGCAATGGCTGCGACGTTAGATGTGCCAATTTGCTTGATGCACATGCAGGGCGAGCCAAAAACAATGCAAGATAAACCTGAGTATCAGGATGTGATTGATGAGGTTGCCGCTTTTTTTGAATTGCGTATAGCTTACTGCGAAGCAGCCGGAATTGAGCGCGAACGCTTAATTCTTGATCCAGGTTTTGGCTTTGGCAAAACTTTAGCGCATAATTACCGCCTGTTAGCTGCGTTGCCAAAATTGCATGAGTTTCACTTACCTTTACTGGTGGGCTTATCACGTAAGAGCATGATGGGTGACCTGTTAGCGCGTGATACCGATCAACGTCTTGCGGGTAGTCTCGCAGGGGCATTGATTGCTGCTCAGCAAGGTGCGCATATTATACGTGTCCATGATGTACCCGAAACTGTCGATGTACTTAAAGTGATGTCAGAAACAATGGCCTACTTGTAGTGGCAGCGGCACAATAACGTTATAAGTACAGTGAAATCACTTAAGTAGGGATCTGTGAAACAAAGAAAATTTTTTGGAACCGATGGTATTCGCGGCAGAGTCGGGGCGGGTAAAATGACCCCTGAACTGGCATTGAAGCTCGGTTGGGCTGCTGGACGAGTATTGTCTCGAAATGGCACTCAAAAAGTGATTATTGGTAAGGATACCCGTATTTCAGGTTACCTATTTGAATCGGCGTTAGAAGCTGGATTATCAGCTGCTGGATTAAACGTGTTATTACTTGGCCCAATGCCGACCCCAGCAGTGGCTTATTTAACTCGTACTTTTCGTGCAGAAGCTGGTGTGGTAATTAGTGCTTCGCATAATCCTTACTATGACAACGGTATCAAGTTCTTCTCTACCGATGGCAGTAAGCTTGATGATGCAATTGAATTAGAAATTGAGGCTGAACTTGAAAAGCCGTTAGTGTGTGTTGAGTCGCACTTATTAGGTAAAGCTCGTCGAATTGAAGATGCTGCAGGGCGTTACATCGAATATTGCAAAGGGAACTTTCCTGCCGACCAAACTCTTGAGGGCTTAAAAATTGTCGTCGATTGTGCTCATGGTGCAACGTATCATATTGCCCCTAATGTATTCCGTGAATTGGGTGCTGACGTGATTGCTATTGGCGATAAACCCGATGGACTCAATATCAATGATAAAGTTGGCGCAACATCAATGGCTAAGATTTGTGAGACTGTATTGGCTGAAAAAGCTGATTTAGGGATTGCATTAGATGGTGACGGTGATCGTATTATGATGGTTAATCGTCATGGTGAAGTAGTCGATGGTGATCAGATCCTGTATATTTTAGCGGTAGATGCTCAAAAACGTGGTATTTTAAAAGGTGGAGTGGTCGGCACCTTAATGTCTAATTTAGGTTTAGATTTAGCGTTGCAAGCACTTGATATTCCTTTTGTTCGCTCTAAAGTCGGTGACAGATATGTCATGGAAATGCTGAGGGAGAATGAATGGCGTATAGGTGGTGAAAACTCTGGTCATATTCTCAACCTAGATCATGGTACTACCGGTGATGGTATTGTTGCAGGTATTTTAGTGTTAGCAGCGATGCGCCGTCAAAATGCGTCGCTTGAACAATTAACAGAGCCGATGAAGATGTTGCCTCAAGTATTGGTTAATGTCCGCTTTGAAGGGGACTCTAATCCGTTAGATACCGATGCGGTGAAATCTGCGCAAGCTGAGGTTGAGTTGCAATTAGGTGCTCGCGGACGGGTTTTATTACGAAAGTCGGGTACCGAACCGTTAATCAGAGTGATGGTTGAAGGTGATGATCATCCGCAAGTGCTTGCACATGCAAATCGTATTGCTGACGCGGTAAAGGCAGCATGTTAATCATTTGAATATTCAGATATGTTGTTGCTCGCTTAAAAAGTAGACGCTTCGACACTTTATGTGAAATATTCCCCTTTTAGCTCTTGTAACTTGATAAGTGGTTCGCTATTATTCACGCCGCTTTCAGAGGAGACAGTGAATGGCACTCAGACGTCCTATGGTCGCTGGCAACTGGAAAATGAATGGTAATTCAGCACTAGCAGAAGAACTATTTAAGAAGTTTGCTACAAAGCTCCAAAATGATTCCGCTGAAGTGGTTTTATGCCCGCCTTCAATTTATCTTGAAAGTGTTAGGCAGCTGCTTGAAGCCAATAAGCAAACCTTAGATGGTGCGCTTGTTAGAATGGGTGCACAAAATCTTAGTCAACATGATTTTGGTGCATATACCGGCGAAATATCCGGGCAGATGCTAAAAGATTCTGGATGTCGATATGTTATTATCGGCCATTCCGAACGTCGCCGTATGTACGGAGAGACGAGTAATATCGTGGCAGAGAAGTTTGCCGCAGCACAAAAATATGGTCTGACACCGATTTTATGCGTAGGTGAATCAGGGCCAGCTCGTGAAGCAAGACGTACCTTTGAGGTGATTGCGGAAGAGCTTGATATAGTAATTGAAAAAAACGGTACCATGGCTTTTGATAACGCAATTATCGCCTACGAACCTTTATGGGCTGTAGGGACAGGTAAAAGCGCAACACCAGAACAGGCACAAGAAGTACATGCGTTTATTCGCAGTCGCCTCTCTGAAGTATCTCCCTTTATTGGTGAGAATATCAGAATTCTATACGGTGGTAGCGTCACCCCAAGCAATGCGGCAGATATATTTGCCCAGCCTGATGTTGATGGTGGTCTGATTGGCGGTGCAAGTTTGAACTCAAGTGAGTTTTTAAGTTTATGTACCATAGCAATGAGCGCGTAATTATATGTACGAAGTTCTGATAGTTGTATACTTGGTGGTAGCTTTAGGTCTTATTGGCTTAATTTTAATTCAACAAGGAAAGGGTGCCGATATGGGCGCATCTTTCGGAGCCGGTGCCTCAGGCACTTTATTTGGCTCAAGTGGTTCAGGTAATTTCCTGACTCGCAGTACTGCAGTATTAGCCATTGGCTTTTTTGCATTAAGTTTAGTGATTGGTAATTTAAGTGCTAATCACACTGAGCAAAATGATCAGTGGAAAGATTTAGGTCCAGCAGCAGAGCAAATCATTGATGATGCGCCTGTTCAGACCGAACAGTCAGAAACGAAAATTCCTGACTAGTATACCAGGTGTCGCCGAGGTGGTGGAATTGGTAGACGCGCAGCCTTGAGGTGGCTGTGTCTTAACGGACGTGCGGGTTCAAGTCCCGCTCTCGGCACCAGATTTAAACTAACAAATCATGGATTGAGTTTGATTAGTTATTGCAAGATATAGTGTAAATCAATATACTTGCATCAGTTGACGCGGGGTGGAGCAGTTGGTAGCTCGTCGGGCTCATAACCCGAAGGTCGTCGGTTCAAATCCGGCCCCCGCAACCAGCTCCTTGTGATTTAATTTCGTAAGAAAATAAATCACAATTTACAGGTTTTATAATAAAATAACCTCGTGATTACGGGGTTTTTTGTTATATGAACTTTTAAATATCCGTGTTAGATGCGGGTTGCAATGGGGCTATTAGCCCTTTTTTTGTTTTTTTGGGGGTCATTTTTGGCAACAATAGAATCCAAGCTAGTTGAAATGTTAACAGTACCTGTTGAAGCTCTAGGCTTTAAACTATGGGGCATTGAGTATATTCAAGCTGGTCGTCACTCAATTCTTCGTGTGTTTATTGATCACGAGAATGGCATCAATATTGAAGATTGTGCAGAAGCCAGTCGTCAAGTTAGCGCAGTTATGGATGTTGAAGACCCTATTTCTACAGAATACACATTAGAAGTATCTTCACCTGGCGTAGATAGACCGTTATTTACCGCCGAGCAATATAGAGCTTATATAGGTGAAGAAACAAAAGTACAATTGACTATGCCTGTTGCCGGTAGTCGTAATTTAAAAGGCGTCATCAGTAGTGTTGATGGGCAAATGCTCACTATCACCGTTGATGGTAAAGACTTGATTGTTGCTTTGGATAATATCCGTAAAGGCAACGTTATAGCTAAGTTTTGATAGTTTCAGGTGAAGAACGAGGCAAGACCAAATGAATAAAGAGATCCTGCTAGTCGCAGAAGCGGTTTCCAATGAGAAAGGCCTTCCGCGCGAGAAAATTTTCGAAGCGCTAGAAATTGCACTGGCTACCGCAACAAAGAAAAAATATGAAGGCGATATCGAAGTTCGCGTTGCTATTGATCGTAAAACAGGCCATTACGACACTTTCCGTCGTTGGATGGTAGTTGACGATAAAGGCGAAGCTCTGGAAAATCCATACAGCGAAATTACGTTTGAAGCCGCTCGCTATGAAGAACCAGAGATTCAAGTGGGTGAGTTTATTGAAGATCAAATCGACTCAGTTGCATTTGACCGTATCACCACACAAACCGCGAAACAAGTTATCGTACAAAAAGTACGTGAAGCTGAACGTGCACAAATTGTTGAACAATTTATTGAACGTGAAGGTGAGATTGTTACTGGTGTTGTTAAGAAAAGCACCCGTGAAAGCGTAGTTGTTGATTTAGGTAACAATGCTGATGGCGTGTTATTTAAAGAAGATTTAATCAGCCGTGAATCTTTCCGTCCTGGTGACCGTGTGCGTGCATTATTGTACTCAGTACGTCCAGAGGCACGTGGTGCGCAGTTATTTTTAACCCGCAGTAAATCTGAAATGTTAATTGAACTGTTTCGGGTTGAAGTACCAGAAATTTACGACGAATTAATCGAAGTAATGGGTGCCGCTCGTGATCCAGGCGCTCGTGCTAAAATCGCTGTGAAATCAAATGATCGTCGCATTGACCCTATTGGTGCTTGTGTTGGTATGCGTGGCGCACGTGTACAAGCCGTATCAAACGAATTAGGTGGCGAGCGAGTCGATATCGTGTTGTGGGATGATAATCCTGCACAATATGTGATCAATGCCATGGCGCCAGCTGATGTTGCATCTATCATTGTGGATGAAGACAACCACTCGATGGATATTGCTGTAGAAGCTGACAGTTTGGCACAGGCTATTGGTCGTAATGGCCAAAACGTACGTTTAGCCACTCAACTTACTGGTTGGGAACTAAACGTAATGACAGTTGAAGACATGAACAAAAAACACCAAGCCGAAAGTGCAAAAGTGATTGATTTGTTTGTAGCTTATCTGGATGTAGATAAAGATTTTGCAGCCGTATTGGCTGATGAGGGATTCACTTCGCTAGAAGAGATTGCTTATGTCCCAGAATCTGAACTATTAGCAGTAGAAGGTTTCGACGAAGGAATCGTTGAAGCATTACGTGAACGTGCAAAGGCGGCAATCTCTACAAGAGCATTAGCGTCGGAAGAAGCGTTAGATGGTGCAGAGCCAAGTGATGATTTACTAGCATTGGAAGGATTAGAAAGACATTTAGCTTATGTTCTTGCGAGCAAAGGCGTAGTGACTTTAGAAGACTTGGCCGAGCAAGGTATTGACGATTTAATTGATATTGAAGAATTAACAGAAGAAAAAGCAGGCGAGCTCATCATGGCTGCCCGCAATATCTGTTGGTTTGGCGAAGAAGCATAAGTCGATCAACAGGGGGATCTAATTGATGGCAGATACAAGCGTAGAAAAATTAGCAGCGGAAGTGGGAAAATCGGTTGATCGATTAATCGAGCAATTCTCACAAGCTGGTATGAACAAAAAACAACTCGATACTGTTTCAGAAAAAGAGAAGCAACAACTTCTTGATTATCTAAAAAAACAGCATGGTGCAGATTCAGTTCCGACTAAAATGACATTGCAACGTAAAACGGTGTCTACGTTAAGTGTTGCAAGCACTGGCGGTCAGTCGAAAGACGTGAAGGTAGAAGTACGTAAAAAACGTACTTTTGTTAAGCGCGATGATGCAGAATTAGCAAAACAAGCTGAATTAGAAACTCAAGCAAAAGCCAAAGCAGAAGCTGAAGCCCAAGCAAAAGTGGAAGCTGAAGCAAAAGCAGCTGCAGAAGCGAAAGAGAATGCAGAAGCAACGACTAAAGCGGAGGCAGAAGACAAATTGAAATCAGAAAAAGTAAAGTCTGAACCTAAAGTAACTAAAGTTGCTGACCCAGAAACTGCAGCAGCAAAAGTTGAAGCAGATCGTTTAAAAGCGACTCAAGAAGCAGTGCTTACTCAAAAGCAAAAAGATGAAGCCGCTAAAGCAGCTGAAACTGCACGTCTCCTTGCTGAAGTAAACTCAAAGCGTTGGGCTGAAGAAGAACGCCAACGTTTAGATGCTGAAAAGAATGGCGATCACCACATCACAACCTCTAAAGTTGCTCGTGCAGCAGAAGACAGTTCAGATGCTGATGATGAAAAACGTGGTCGTCGTGCGCGCAACAAAAACGCCAACAAAAAACGTGGCGGAAAAGATGCTCGTGACGGTCGTGAAAAACACATGCGTAACCGCAGTACAGCACCTGAATCTATGGCGCACGGTTTTAATAAACCTGCTGCAGCTGTTAGTCGTGATGTGCGTATCGGTGAAACCGTAACCGTATCAGAATTAGCGCATTTAATGGCAATTAAAGCCACTGTTATCATCAAGCAAATGATGAAAATGGGCACTATGGTAACGATTAACCAAGTACTTGACCAAGAAACAGCCCAAATGGTTGCTGAAGAATTAGGTCATAAAGTTGTGCTTATTCGTGAAAACGAACTTGAGCATCAAGTACTGAAAGATCGCGATGACAATATCCAACTAGAGTCTCGTGCTCCAGTTGTGACTATCATGGGTCACGTTGACCATGGCAAAACGTCATTACTTGATTATATCCGTCGTGCGAAAGTTGCTGCTGGCGAAGCCGGTGGTATTACTCAGCATATTGGTGCATACCACGTTGAAACTGAAAACGGCATGATCACTTTCCTTGATACTCCTGGTCACGCGGCGTTTACGTCAATGCGTGCTCGTGGTGCTAAGGCGACTGATATTGTTATTTTGGTTGTTGCTGCCGATGATGGCGTAATGCCACAAACGATTGAAGCGATTCAACATGCTAAAGCGGGTAACGTACCGTTAATCGTAGCTGTTAACAAAATGGATAAGCCAGATGCTGATCCAGAGCGCGTTAAGAGCGAACTGTCTCAACATGGCATCATGTCAGATGATTGGGGCGGAGATAACATGTTCGTTCACGTTTCAGCCAAAACGGGTATGGGCGTTGACGAATTGTTAGAAGGTATCTTACTTCAATCTGAAGTATTAGAACTTAAAGCAATACGTGATGGTATGGCAGCGGGTGTTGTTATCGAATCAAAACTTGATAAAGGTCGTGGCCCAGTGGCTACTGTCTTGGTTCAAGAAGGTACGTTACGCCAAGGTGATATCGTTTTATGTGGTTTAGAGTACGGTAAAATCCGTGCGATGAAAGACGAAAACGGTCACGCTATTACCGAAGCTGGTCCATCTATTCCAGTAGAGATTTTAGGTCTTTCTGGTGTGCCTTTAGCTGGTGATGAAGCGACAGTTGTACGTGATGAACGTAAAGCTCGTGAAGTTGCATTGTATCGCCAAGGTAAATTCCGTGACATTAAGTTAGCGCGTCAGCAGAAGTCTAAGCTAGAAAACATGTTTGCGAACATGGAAGAAGGCGAAGTACAAGAGCTGAATATCGTACTTAAAGCTGATGTTCAAGGTTCTCTTGAAGCGATTTGTGAATCTTTAGCTAAACTGTCTACAGATGAAGTTAAAGTGAATATTATTGCTCGTGGTGTAGGTGCATTAACCGAAACCGACGCAACATTAGCAGCAGCTTCAAATGCGATTCTTGTTGGTTTCAACGTCCGTGCTGATGCACAGGCTCGTAAGACCATTGATTCAGAAAGTGTTGATTTACGTTATTACAGCATCATCTACAATCTAATTGATGAAGTTCGTGCTGCAATGACAGGTATGTTAGCTCCTGAATTTAGACAAGAAATTATCGGCCTTGCAGAAGTTCGTGATGTGTTTAAGTCACCTAAAATCGGCGCTATCGCTGGTTGTATGGTTACCGAAGGTATTGTTAAACGTAGCGCACCAATTCGTGTACTACGTGATAACGTGGTTATCTTCGAAGGTGAACTTGAGTCATTACGCCGCTTTAAAGACGATGCACAAGAAGTTCGTAATGGTATGGAATGTGGTATCGGTGTGAAGAATTACAATGACGTCCGAGTGGGCGATCAAATTGAAGTCTTCGAAATAGTCGAAATTGCTCGCAGCTTATAAGTACCAATGGAAGGGCGGCTTTAGCCGCCCTTTTTGATTGTAGACCTAACGATATGGCATATCATCATGGCAAAAGAATTTAGTCGTACCCGCCGTATTGCACAACAACTCCAGCAAGAACTGGCAATGGTGTTGCAACGCGATATGAAAGATCCTCGCATTGGTTTTGTCACAGTAAATGACGTCGACGTCTCTCGTGATTTAAGTTATGCAAAAGTTTATGTGACTTTTTTTGAAGAAGACACTGAACTTGTTCAACAAAAAATTGATGCGCTGACTGTAGCCGCGCCTTATGTACGTACTTTAGTTGCTGGACGTATGAAATTACGTGTTATGCCTGAATTACGTTTTATTTATGATAGTTCGCTAGTAGAAGGCATGCGTATGTCTAACCTAGTCACACAAGTCATAAATAAAGATAAAGCCAAACAGCAGCAATTTACGCCTGACGCACCTGATAACAGCGAGTCTGTTGATGGTGAAAAGGAGCAAGATTAATGGCTCGTCGCCCTAAAGGTCGCTTCATCGACGGAATCGTATTACTCGATAAAGATACTGGCATGAGCTCTAATTTTGCCCTGCAAAGAGTGAAGCGTTTTTTTAATGCCAATAAAGCTGGCCATACAGGTGCTTTAGACCCGTTAGCAACAGGTATGTTGCCTATTTGCCTCGGAGAAGCGACTAAGTTCTCTCAGCATCTATTAGATTCGGATAAGCGCTACCTGGTGACCGCTAAACTGGGTCAACGTACTGATACGAGTGACTCTGATGGGGAAGTCGTGCAAACGCGCCCTGTGAATGTGACTCAAGCATTACTAGATGAAAAGCTCGCGTTTTTTCGAGGAACTACTCAGCAAATACCGTCAATGTATTCGGCATTAAAATACCAAGGTCAACCTTTGTATAAATATGCTCGTGAGGGGATTGAAGTTCCACGTGAGTCACGGCCAATTACCGTATTTGAGCTAAATTTTATTAAGCTTGAAGGTGATGAACTAACCCTAGACATTCATTGTTCTAAAGGGACTTACATACGTACCATTATTGATGATTTAGGTGAAATGCTTGGATGTGGAGCACATGTTATTATGTTGCGTCGTACTCAAGTTGCCGAATATCCTTATGAAAAAATGGTTACCTTAGCGCAATTAGAAGCACTACTTGAGCAAGCTCATAGACAAGATGTTGCTCCTCAGACCCTAATGGATCCGTTATTGTTACCAATGGACACTGCAGTGGCTAAATTCGCTGAAATTAACTTGCCTGAGGCGATGTTATATTACGTCATGCAAGGACAAGCAATTCAAGCTGCGGGACTTAAGCCTGATGAGTTAGTTCGTATCACTATTGGCGATGAACGTCGATTTGTTGGTATGGGTATCATGAATGATGATGGTTTATTAGCGCCAAAACGTTTGATTGTAATCCACGATAATGATACTGCTGAGTAGTCGAGTCGGTTTCGTCGTTGGCTTTTTCAGATAAATAATCGAATTTTATTGCGGTTAACTAACAATCTGGTTAGAATATCGCGCTCACTCTGGCTGAGTTAGTGATCGGCTAGAGATACATTTACTTTTTTTGGAGATACACATGTCACTAAGTGCTGAAACAAAAGCAAAAATTTTGGCTGATTTTGGTCGCTGCGAAAACGATACTGGTTCAACTGAAGTTCAAGTAGCTTTGTTAACTGCTCAAATTAATCACCTTCAAGGTCACTTTAAAGAGCACATCCATGATCACCACTCTCGTCGTGGTTTATTACGTATGGTTAGTGCACGCCGTAAGCTTTCTGCTTACTTAAAGCGTACTGACGTAGCTCGTTATACTGCTATGATCCAGAAGTTAGGTTTACGTCGTTAATTCGACATCTGCTTACTTTTGTAAGTAGTTTAACCGTAAAGAGGGAGGCCATAAGCCTCCTTTTTTTATTGCCTAAAATAATGAACTCGCCTCAAAATATTGCCAATTTCGTACCTACCAGTTGTCTTGGCGTTATCTCCCCAATATATGGGAGTATCATCTTGGTAGTCTTTTATATCTTCAGGCTATTCTAATGGCTAAATATCCCAATGTAAGTTGTTGTACGATGTTTTGCTGGACGAGAACCGCTGTTTTTGTTCTTGCATTGTTTATACTCGCTTAATCCCACCCTGCTAGCTAATTTCATCGATATTTATCGTTTAATTGACTATGACTAATTTACGGTTCGATCTTTCATAGTCATCATGATTTCTGAATATTTTATTTCATTATTTCAGAAGATCTTGATTCAGAAACTATATGGCCATTTGATTAAAGATATAAGCTATTTATTTGTCTAAGCATTTACGTTTCAGCATAATCTTCAGGTTATTATTCATCTGCAACATCTTTTAACATCATACCCAACACAGTAAATTGAATACTTAATTTGTTCCATAAACATAGGTGTGAGCACTCTTATATGATTTAACATTGAATGTAGACTAGAGATTGCAGGATTAAAGGCGTTAGGGCTCGCAGGAGTCGTTATCTAGTACAATCACACCAACAATTATGCAGTAGCCAAGAAAGTGCTAATCACTTGCTCAGGGACTTAATAGTCAATGCATGGGCTTTGACAACTTAATATCCTGCCATCGGCAACTTCTAGTGAGTGAGTAAATAAAACAACAATTTGAACCCTACATTTGTCTCAAACAATTACGGCAATGTACTAAGTTTGATGACCATTTCAATAGAGTGCTGCTAGGATTGTTTAGAGAATAGAGAATAGAGAATAGAGAATAGAGAATGCTTACAATTTTGCCGAAACAATTAAGCTCTTTAGATGAGGTAATATAACCTGCGGAAGGTTAAGACAGCCACCTTTAGATAATACCGCTTTATTGTGACGAACTCGCCACAGACCAACCCAACTCTTACGATCAAGCTTTATTCATAATTGGCCGCTAATGAATACTTTGGCATGTCTGATTTAGGCTTGCATTTGTTGCCGTTAAACATGCATTATTTTCGCGGTATTGCAGGCAATATATTTTTCTTCAAATTCTTCTATAGGTAATGGCTGGCTGAAGTAAAAACCTTGACCGATTTCACATTGATTTTCTTTTAACCATTCAAGTTGTTGAATGTTTTCAATACCTTCAGCAACAATGGTCAAATCAAGCTGGCGCCCGAGCATTAAAATAGTTGACGCAATTGCGCTATCTTCTGGAAGATCGCTAACAAATGCACGGTCAATTTTCATTGTGGTAATCGGCAAATGACGTAGATATGATAATGAAGAATATCCTGTGCCAAAATCATCGACCGCAATACCAAAACCCGCTGATTTGAGTTGTTCTAATTTGGTAATTGCTTGTTCAACATCATTCATCAGTGACGTTTCTGTAATTTCTATTTCAAGTAATTCCGGACGTATTTGATAACGGATCGCCAGTTGCTTAATATCAGGTACTAAACTGGCATCTGCAAATTGTTGCGAGGCCACATTCACAGCAATAGGGATAGCATAATTATATTTACGTTGCCATTCCCTGATGACTTTACAGCTTTGCTCGATAACCCAACGTCCAATAGGGATGATAATACCGGTTTCTTCGGCTACAGGGATAAATGACATAGGACTTATTAATCGGCCGTCTTTTTGCCAGCGAATAAGAGCTTCACATCCGACGACTTTATTGGTCTTTAAGTCAAATTTAGGTTGAAAATATAATAAAAACTCGTTGTTTTTCAAAGCATCGTGTAACGAGGCTTCTGTACGTAATCTTACTGCAGCACGTTCGGTCATTTGTTGTTTAAAGAACGACCATTGATTAGAACCAGCGGCTTTAGCGCTGTACATGGCAATATCTGCATGACGAATTAAATCCTCTGCGGTGTTACCATCTTCGGGATATATCGATATACCGATAGACGCTGCTGGGTGAATAGCATGTTCGTTTAGCTGAATTGGAGTGTTTAATTGGATCAGCAACTTATCAACAAAATCAGCTGCTTGTGACGGGGTTTGAATTTCATCGGCTAAAATCACAAATTCATCGCCGCCTAAGCGCGCTACGCTACCTCGATCACCTACCACTCTTTCTAAAATACGTGCGATTCGGGCGAGGAATTGATCTCCTAATGCATGACCTAAAGAGTCATTGACGTTTTTAAAACGATCTAAGTCTATAAAAAGTAGTGCAAAATTTCGCTTATGAACACGTGAACGTTGAATTGTCACATTGAGTGTTTCTAACAATAAGGTTCGATTCGGTAGCCCTGTTAATGGGTCACGCGTCGCCATTTTTCGCAGTTTATTTTGAGTTTGGCTGAACTGTAATAAGATTTGATTAAATTTACTGGTCACTAGGCCTAATTCATCATCTTTATGGGCTTGAGACATCGGCAACAAGTTTTCATCAGGATAGTCTGGATCAATTTTATCAATAGCTTCACTAATGCGTGCGATGGGTTGTGTTAAAAAACGATGAAACACCACTGTTAATACTAAAGTGAGCAATAGTGCGCGAGCCAATGTCGCTATTAGCCCAAGTTGTAGCTGACTAAAGAGTTTAGTCGTCAGTTTTTGGGTGTCGTAAAAAATGGTCAATGTGCCAATGAGTTGCTGTTGTTTGTTGCCTTCAAAGTAGAACGGACGATACAGCGAACGGGAAATTTCTTTCAAATTACCAAAAAGACGATTACTTAACGATATGTAGTTATTGGAAAACTCATCAGATTCATTGGCCACAGATACAAATAGCGAACCATCATCAAGCTCAATGACCGCTGAACCAACGTTATCAACTTTGATGATGCCTTCGAGTGTTTGACTAGCAAGTTTGTCATCTAACGACCATACCGCATTCGTAGTGGTTTGCTCGACGGAATTGAGTAGTTCTTGCTGTGCTGCTGTAAGCTGTTGTTTAGTCGTTATAACAACTAACGCAATTTCTACGATAAAGATGGCAATTGCAAAAAACAAAGCAGTAAATACCACTAAGTTAGTTTGTTTCCATGTAAGAGACTTAAAACGAGCAGTCATGTATTATTCCATGTCATATAAGTGACTAATTCTACGTTGGTTTTAGCATTTTTAAATGCTAAAGTTACTCATGATTTATAGGTTCTATTAAATCAATCTTAACGTGGCTAATTAATTAGTTAACCCTTACAAAAATTGACACTATTGGCTACAACTTTAGTCAAATTCATCTGTCTTGTCATCAATAATCAAATCAAATAGCAAACCTCAGGTCACTTAATCGTAAAGTTTTTTGCTTAATAACGTCTAAATTATTTGTTAATACGATGATCTCATGTAGGAAAATGATTATTTTAAAGATTTTCACATTCTGTAACTCGCGTCTATTTAACTATTCGGTCTAATTGAAGTATACTTGTGCGCGTAATTAAAGGTCATTAAATTAAGGAATGGGTCACGTGAATCCAATTGTAAAGAGTTTTGAGTATGGTCAACATACAGTCACCTTAGAAACAGGTGTTATTGCACGTCAAGCTGATGCTGCAGTTTTAGCAAGCATGGGCGATACCACAGTATTAGTTACTGTAGTTGGTAAAAAAGTAGCGGATTTAAGCCGTGACTTCTTCCCGCTAACTGTTAACTATCAAGAAAAAACCTATGCTGCAGGTAAAATTCCTGGTGGTTTCTTCAAGCGTGAAGGCCGTCCATCAGAAGATGAAACTCTGATTGCGCGTCTTATTGACCGTCCTATTCGTCCTTTATTCCCTAACGGTTTTAAAAACGAAGTTCAAGTTATCATCACTGTGGTTTCTGTTGATCCACAAATCGAGCCAGATATTGTTTCGATGATTGGTACCTCAGCAGCGTTAGCTATTTCTGGTATTCCTTTCAGTGGCCCACTAGGTGCTGCGCGTGTTGGTTATATCAACGATGAATATGTACTTAACCCAACAGTTGATCAGCTTGCAACAAGTTCACTAAACCTAGTGGTTGCGGGTACTAAAGCTGCTGTACTTATGGTTGAATCTGAAGCTAAAGCGCTTGCAGAAGAAATCATGTTAGGTGCGGTAACTTACGGACATGATCAACAACAAGTTGTTGTTGATGCTATTGCCGAGTTCAAGGCTGAAGCTGGCAAACCAACATGGGATTGGACTGCACCAGTTCAAGATCAAGTGTTAGTTGCTAAAATCAAAGATCTTGCAGAAGCTGGCATGACAGAAGCTTACCAAATTGAAGTTAAACAAGACCGCTATGTACAAGTCGGTATTGTTAAATCTACTGCTAAAGCTGCACTAGTTGCAGAGAATCCAGATGTTGATACTCGTGAAGTAGACAACTTACTCGGTAGTTTAGAGAAAAGCGTTGTTCGCGGCCGTATTATCAGTGGTAAGCCTCGTATCGATGGTCGTGAACCAGATATGATCCGCGCGTTAAGTGTTTTAGCGGGTGTACTTCCACGTACTCACGGTAGTTCATTATTTACACGTGGTGAAACTCAAGCATTAGTAACCTGTACTTTAGGTACTGAACGTGATGCGCAGAAGATTGATAGCATCATGGGCGAACGTACTAATCGCTTTATGCTTCATTATAACTTCCCTCCGTATTCTGTTGGTGAAACAGGTATGGTTGGCTCACCTAAGCGCCGCGAAATCGGTCATGGTAAGTTAGCATGGCGTGGTATGAATGCCGTGATGCCTTCAGCTGAAGAATTCCCGTACAGCATTCGTGTTGTATCTGAAATTACTGAATCTAACGGTTCAAGCTCAATGGCTTCAGTATGTGGTACTTCATTAGCATTGATGGATGCAGGTGTACCAATCAAGACTTCTGTTGCGGGTATTGCAATGGGTCTAGTTAAAGAAGGCGACGATTTTGTTGTGCTTTCTGACATCTTAGGCGATGAAGATCACTTAGGCGATATGGACTTTAAAGTAGCCGGTACTCGTGATGGTATTACTGCATTGCAGATGGATATCAAAATCGAAGGTATCACTAAAGAAATCATGGATATCGCACTGCAACAGGCTTATGGTGCTCGTGTTCATATTCTAAACGTTATGGATCAAGCTATTGGTTCACATCGTGACGATATTTCTGCCCATGCTCCACGAATCACTACCATCAAGATTAACCCTGAGAAGATCCGTGACGTTATTGGTAAAGGCGGTGCGGTAATTCGTGCGCTTACCGAAGAAACGGGTACTACAATTGAGCTTGATGATAATGGTACTGTGAAGATTGCCTCTTCAAACGGTGAAGCGACTAAAGAAGCAATCCGTCGTATTGAAGAAATCACTGCAGAAGTTGAAGTGGGCCGTATCTACAACGGTAAAGTTATTCGTATCGTTGATTTTGGTGCGTTCGTTAACATTCTTCCTGGTAAAGACGGTTTAGTTCACATCTCGCAAATTAGCGATGAGCGTGTTGCTAACGTGTCAGACCATTTAGAGATGAACCAAGAAGTTGCTGTTAAAGTAATGGAAGTGGATCGTCAAGGTCGTGTAAGACTATCAATTAAAGAAGCTCAAGCGAAAGAAACTGCTGAGTAATGTAATTTAAAGGCTTAACGACACAAAAGGAGATCATTTGATCTCCTTTTTTTATCTATAAAAAAATAATCTGTAATGTGCATGGCTCTTAGATTGCCAGATTGCTATGATATTGAATATTAATAGAACCTGATAAGGTAAAGCGGATGGAATGTAAACTACGCACCACAATCGTTGCCGTTGTTGTCGGTGCAAGTATGTTGTTGTCAGGGTGTGCTGCAACGTTAGGTTCAAATGATAATATTGCAGGGCAGATGATTGTCGCGCCGGTTATGCCTGATTATAAATTAGAAGTGACACTCGCAAAGCTAAATGAAATTTTAGCTACCATGGAGTTAACTGACGAACAACGTGCACGTTTTCATTACGATCGAGGGGTCATTTATGACAGTGTCGGATTACGTCTACTTGGCAGAATCGATTTTCATCAAGCATTAAAATTACAGCCTGATCTAGCCGATGCATATAACTTTCTTGGTATTTATTACACTCAAGAAGGCGAGTTTGATAGTGCTTATGAAGCATTTGATGGTGTACTCGAACTGTCACCAAACTATGACTATGCCTTTTTAAATCGTGGTATTGCATTATATTATGGCGAACGTTACGAATTAGCCGTTGATGATATGAAAGCATTCTATGATCGTGACCCAAGTGACGGTTATCGAGCTTTATGGCTGTATTTGATGTCTTCCTCAATCGATAGTAAGCCGGCTTTGGCAGACCTTGCGATACAGCGTCAGCAGTTAAAGGATAAAGACTGGTCTAGTGTGTTAGTCGATTTTTACTTAGGTAAGATAAATCAAGAACAAGTATTTGCTGCCGCAAAAGAAGGTTTGTCTCAGCCTAAAGAATATGCAGAACGTTTATGTGAAGCCTATTTTTACTTAGCGAAACATGCTGCTGAAAATGGTCAATATCAGCAAGCGGCTAATTTCTATCGTTTAACGTTAGCCACCAATATTTATGATTTTGTTGAGCATCGTTATGCGAGAATTGAATTAGCCAGAATGAAAAATATGATTCAACAATCTAACGAATTGTCATCTAAGAGCTAAAAAACACTTTGCCTAGCCAATTCTATCGATAGGCGCTATAATTTGCGCCTTTTTTAGCGGCTAGTGCAAGGTTAACATGTCAGGCAATAAAGTTGAGGTCGACAAGCGTCGTACCTTCGCCATCATTTCGCACCCCGATGCGGGTAAAACCACCATCACCGAAAAAGTGCTTTTATTCGGAAATGCCTTACAAAAGGCTGGCACGGTAAAAGGCAAAAAGTCTGGTCAACATGCTAAATCTGATTGGATGGAAATGGAAAAAGATCGTGGTATTTCGATTACCACCTCTGTGATGCAATTCCCTTACGGTGGCGCGCTCATCAATTTACTTGATACGCCTGGTCACGAAGACTTTTCGGAAGACACCTACCGTACACTAACCGCAGTAGATTCATGTTTAATGGTTATCGACTCCGCTAAAGGTGTCGAAGATCGTACTATTAAGCTTATGGAAGTGACGCGCTTACGTGACACACCTATTGTGACATTCATGAACAAATGTGACCGCGATATTCGTGATCCCATTGAATTAATGGATGAAGTAGAAGACATCTTAAAAATAGCTTGTGCACCGATTACTTGGCCAATTGGTTCAGGTAAGGAATTTAAAGGTGTGTATCATATTCTGCGTGATGAAGTCATTTTATACCAGAGCGGTATGGGTCATACAATTCAAGATGAGCGTATTATCAAAGGATTACATAATCCTGAATTAGATAAAGTTCTTGGATCGTATGCCTCTGAAATACGTGATGAAATGGAACTGGTCGCTGGCGCTTCAAATGAATTCAATCAAGAAGCTTTTCTAAAAGGCGAGCTTACGCCAGTATATTTTGGTACCGCCTTAGGTAACTTTGGTGTGGATCATATTTTGGATGGTATCGTGGAATGGGCTCCAAAGCCGCTTCCCCGTGAAAGTGATGTACGAAATGTCACGCCTGATGAAGAAAAGTTTTCTGGTTTTATTTTTAAGATACAAGCCAATATGGATCCAAAACATCGAGACCGTGTTGCTTTTATGCGTGTTTGCTCGGGTAGATATGAACAAGGTATGAAAATGCACCATGTTCGCATCGGTAAAGATGTCAATGTCAGTGATGCTTTGACCTTTATGGCTGGTGATCGAAGTCGTGCCGAAGTGGCGTACCCAGGCGATATTATTGGATTACATAATCATGGCACCATGCGAATTGGTGATACATTTACTCAAGGCGAAAAACTTCGCTTTACTGGGGTGCCAAACTTTGCACCTGAAATGTTCCGTCGTATTCGTTTAAAAGATCCACTAAAACAAAAGCAGCTGCTTAAAGGGTTAGTGCAATTATCTGAAGAGGGAGCCGTTCAGGTCTTCAGACCAATTGATTCTAACGATTTAATCGTAGGTGCGGTTGGTGTGCTACAGTTTGAAGTAGTTGTTGGACGCTTAAAAAGTGAATATAACGTAGAAGCTATTTACGAAGGTATCAGTGTGAGTACCGCACGTTGGGTCTATTGCAAAGATGAACGTAAATTAGAAGAGTTTCGACGTAAATGTAGTCAAAATTTAGCCCTAGATGGCGGTAATAACTTGACCTATATTGCTCCTACTATGGTGAATCTAAACTTATCGATGGAACGCTACCCTGATGTTGAGTTTGCCAAAACACGCGAACATTAAATGTTAAGAAGTTTTTTACAGATATGTTAAAAAAGGTGGCTGTGCCGCCTTTTTTATTATTATTTTTAACAGGGAATTAAGATGATTAAGGCTATTTTTAGGCTATTTATTGTAAAACCCTGGCAAAGGTACATTTTATGGTGTGATGAGATGGGGTTAACCCTAGAAAATAAACGCAGCTGTGTACCACGATTGAGCGAACCTAAAAATGAAGCATCGACATCTGAGCCCGTCATAAATCAGAATGGCAATAAAAAAGAGCAACCTTATGATTGATACTCATGCTCATCTCGACATGTCAGAGTTCGATGATGATAGAACACAATTATTTGATGCCATGCATCGCCATGGTATTAGCTCTGCTATTTTACCTGGTGTGTCGGTTGATAAATGGCAAAAGCAAATTCTAATAGCACAGCAGTTTAATTGCTATTTCTCCCTTGGTATTCATCCGTGGTACGTGCCTGAGGACATTGATGCGGCCATTATTAAGCTTGAAGCAACGATACAACAATATAGCAAGAATAGGCGTTTGGTTGCTGTTGGGGAGTGTGGGCTGGATAAATTGCACCATTGGTCAGATAAACAATTGTTGTTACTTGAGAAACAGTTATCGCTTGCTCAAATTTACCAATTACCCGTCATTTTACATGCTGTTAAAGCTCACCAAGAATTATTGTCAATGTTGGCACATATTAGACTGCCTAAAGGCGGCGTAGTGCATGGGTTCTATGGCAATAGTGAAATTGCGAAACGTTATATTTCACTCGGTTTTAAATTAGGTGTTGGTGCTTTAATACTCAATCCAAGTGCGAAAAAGCTTCGAGAAACAGTGGTTAATTTACCTTTAGAACACTTTTTATTGGAAACTGATTCACCAAGTATGCCTCCTTTTGATCATCCTAAATCACGTAACACCCCTCTTATTCTTCCTCGAATTGTGTCCGAAATCGCATTTTTAAAGAAAAAGCCGACTGTTTGTATATTAGAACAGTTGAATAAAAATGCATTGCAACTGTTTGAGCTTTAATTGTTTTTTAATGAACATAGAGACATAAATTGTTTTTAATGTCGTAAGGGTTTGAAATTAAACTTTAAAAACTTGATCAAAACGACGCTTTTCGTTTCACGCTCAGTTATAATCATCAGCGGAAATTAGGTGAGTTAACAACATTCAAAAAAACTGTTAACAAAAGGGTGATGATTAATGGATATAGTAATGAGTTTAGTAGGGGTGGTCACCTTACTATTGATAGGTTTTGCACTATCAAATAATAGAAAAGCAATTAGTGTACGTACCGTTGGTGGTGCTTTAGCAATTCAAGCATTCTTCGCTGGTTTCGTATTATATGTTCCAATCGGTAAAGACATTCTGAAAGGTGTTTCTGACGCAGTATCAAGTGTGATTAGTTATGCACAAGCAGGTACTAGCTTCTTATTTGGTGATTTAGCTAACTTTAAAGTTGGTTTTATTTTCGCCATCAACGTATTACCTGTCATTATATTCTTCTCTTCTTTAATTGCAGTGCTTTACTATTTAGGCATTATGCAGTGGATCATCCGCATTATTGGTGGCGGTCTACAAAAAGCATTAGGCACAAGCCGCACTGAATCAATGTCAGCAACAGCGAACATTTTCGTTGGTCAAACTGAAGCACCGTTAGTTGTGCGTCCGTTTATTGCTACTATGACTCAATCAGAGTTATTCGCCATCATGGTGGGTGGTTTAGCATCAATCGCTGGTTCTGTATTAGCGGGTTACGCGCAAATGGGTGTTCCAATTGCATACTTAGTTGCAGCGTCATTCATGGCGGCACCAGGTGGCCTATTAATGGCTAAACTGATGCACCCAGAAACAGAAGCGGCTATCAATGAAATGGACGATTTACCAGATGATCCTGATAAGCCAGCAAACGTGTTAGATGCTGCTGCTTCAGGTGCTGCATCAGGTATGCACCTTGCATTGAACGTTGGTGCTATGTTGATCGCATTCGTTGGATTAATTGCAATGGTCAACGGTATCATCGGTGGCGTAACAGGTTGGTTCGGTTTAGAGGGTATTACGTTAGAACTTATCCTTGGTTATATCTTTATGCCTCTAGCTTTCTTAATCGGTGTACCTTGGAACGAAGCGCTTGTTGCTGGTTCTTTCATCGGTCAAAAGATTGTTGTTAACGAATTTGTTGCTTACTTAAACTTCGCTCCGTATCTACTTGATGCATCTGCTGAAGGCTTTAAAGTAGTAGCTGAAACTGGCGCAATGATGTCAGACCGTACTAAAGCGATTATCTCTTTCGCATTGTGTGGATTCGCTAACTTATCTTCTATTGCAATCTTACTTGGTGGTTTAGGTGCTATGGCTCCTTCACGTCGCCATGACCTTGCAAAACTAGGTATCCGTGCTGTTATCGCTGGTTCATTAGCTAACTTAATGAGCGCGACATTAGCCGGTTTATTCTTAGCTATCTAAGTTAAGAGTAATTCCAGGGGGAATACCTCCTACAGCTGGGTCTTTACTTTAATAATTATTAGAGACCCAGTTTTGTAATAAAGTTGTTATTGATTTTTGTGTTAATCCACCGTTTCCCAATACGAAGTTATGCTGTTTTAGTGATTGCAAAAGAGGATGCATTAAATTCTCTAGTCAAGATTGAAATGTCAAATTGTTAATGATGTGTGGACAAAAAGTCGCGACATTGTTCACAAAAAAGAATTTTGTATTCGTTTTTTATCGATTAAATATTGAGATTTATATCAGTAACGGTAAAATACGAATGATTAAAAAGAAGTGCTATCCAAGAAGATAGTTAAATAATATACATGGGGTTGATGATGAAAAAATTAAATACTTTAGTATTAGCAAGTACCGTTGCACTAGCGGGCTCTGCATTTACTGTTTCTGCTGCTGAACAAACTGGTGACATTCACGCTAATGATTATAAGTGGATGCAGTTTAACATTATGTACGCAATCGATGAGCATCCAATTGCAAACGAAGATGAAGCTACCCATAACTATTTAGAGATGGAGTTTGGTGGACGTTCTGGTTTTGTTGACCTATATGGTTATGTTGATGTTTTCAACTTAGGCAACAGTGATTCAGGCGATAAAGCTGACGGCGCGAGCAAAATGTTCATGAAGTTAGCTCCTCGTTTTTCTCTTGATGCTATTACTGGTAAAGATTTATCTTTCGGCCCAGTTCAAGAAGTATATTTATCTACTCTATTTAACTGGGGTGGCGGCGCTATCAATACCGATGGTAATGGTGCTGGCGATGTTAACATGTCTTTCTGGGGTGTTGGTGCGGATGTAATGGTTCCATGGTTAGGTAAAACTGGCATGAACATGTTCGCTAGTTATGATATTAACCGTAAAGACTGGAATGGTTACCAATTCTCAGCTAACTGGTTCAAGCCATTTGTTTTCTTCGATGACAAGAGCTTTTTATCTTTCCAAGGTTATGTTGATTACCAATTTGACATGGACGAAGAATATTCAGGCCAAAACAGTGATGGTAACTATAACAACACTGAACACGGTGGCGCTGGTTTCTTAGGTCTTTACTACCATACAGACCGTTTTGCTTTAGGTTATGGTGCTAAATACTTCTACCACTCATACGGCTTAAATGACAATGCATTTAAGAATCAGTTCTTTGATGGTTTGAATACAACAGGTTGGACTCACTTCCTAACCGCAACTTACAAAATCTAGTTTTTTTGTATATGAGTTGTTGGAGCCGCGTTTAGCGGCTCCAAATTTTACAATATATGCAAATCGAACTTTCATTTAAAATCATTGTCTAATAAGAGTGTTTTTATATAAAAGTTTGTACCCTACAAAGTTTTATTTTTACGCGCTAAAATGGATTTTTCGCGGAACAGTTGAAACAATTATCTTTGTTTTATCTTTTCCGGTCTTCAAGGATTCAAGTCGTGGTACTCGTTATCAGATTGAATACTTAGGTTAGTAAATAGTAGTAAGATTTACTGGCAATACTGAAGGCCCGGCCATAATTATAATCATATGCCAGCTACATAGTGTTGCCTGAAAAAAATTTATCAACTTTGATTTATCGTTTCGGAGAGCAATTATGACTGATTTAAAAAAAGCGGCACAACGTGGTATTGAATTAATGGATTTAACCACTTTAAATGACGATGATACTGATCAAAAGGTCATCGATTTGTGCCATAAAGCCAAGTCTCCAGCAGGTAATACTGCCGCAATTTGTATTTATCCTCGTTTTATTCCTATTGCACGTAAAACACTAAATGATCTTGATTGTGAAGACATTAAAATTGCAACCGTAACTAATTTTCCACACGGTAATGATGATATTGCCATCGCAGTACTAGAAACTCGTGCCGCAGTTGCCTATGGTGCTGATGAAGTCGATGTTGTGTTTCCATACCGTGCATTAATGGAAGGTAACGAAACCGTCGGTTTTGAATTGGTTAAAGCCTGTAAGGAAGAGTGCGGCGATGATGCGATTTTAAAAGTTATCATCGAATCTGGTGTGTTGAAAGATCCAGCTTTGATCCGTAAAGCATCAGAATTAGCTATCGATGCCGGTGCTGATTTTATTAAAACATCAACGGGTAAAGTACCGGTGAACGCCACACTTGAAGCGGCTGAAATTATGCTAACTGTAATCAGTGAGAAAAATCGCAATGTAGGCTTTAAGCCTGCCGGCGGTGTTCGTGATGCAGCACAAACAGCAGAGTTTTTAGACTTGGCTGCGCGCATTTTGGGTGCTGATTGGGTTACCCCACAAACTTTCCGTTTTGGTGCATCTAGCTTATTAAATAGCTTATTACATACATTAGAATTAGTTGATACCCCTAAGCCTACTTCAGGTTACTAATCGCATAGATAGTCAAAAATCTCAGTATGGCCTTGGATCATTGTCGTACTGAGGCGCTATCACTTGATAGCATCCTATTATTAAAGGCGACCCTAAAGGTGATGGGTTGCCTAAAGGGAGACGTAACATGTTTTTAGCTCAAGAAATTATACGCAAAAAACGTAATGGCGATGTATTAAGCACTGCAGAAATTCAATTCTTTGTTGATGGCATTACTCATAACACGGTTTCAGAAGGCCAAATTGCTGCGTTCGGCATGGCGGTATATTTTAAAGATATGAATATGGACGAACGGATTGCATTAACGATTGCGATGCGTGATTCCGGAACCGTATTAAATTGGGATTCTCTGGGCCTCAATGGCCCGATTATCGATAAGCATAGCACTGGTGGTGTTGGCGATGTAATCAGCCTAATGCTTGGCCCTATGGCTGCAGCTTGCGGCGGTTATGTACCAATGATTTCAGGTCGTGGCTTAGGTCACACCGGTGGTACGTTAGATAAATTTGATGCTATTCCTGGCTATCAAACTGAGCCTTCAAGTGAATTATTCCGCAAAGTGGTTAAAGACGCTGGTGTTGCCATTATTGGTCAAACCGGTGACTTAGTCCCTGCTGATAAGCGTTTCTATTCGATTCGTGATAATACCGCCACCGTTGAATCTATCTCACTTATCACCGCATCTATTTTATCTAAAAAGTTAGCCGCGGGGCTTGATGCTCTTGCAATGGATGTCAAAGTCGGCAGCGGTGCATTTATGCCTACTTACGAAGCATCTGAAGAATTAGCTCGCAGTATTACTGCTGTTGCTAATGGCGCAGGAACTAAAACAACGGCATTGTTAACTGACATGAACCAAGTATTGGCTTCGTGTGCCGGTAATGCGGTTGAGGTTCGTGAGGCGATAAACTTTTTGACTGGTCAATATCGTAATCCACGTTTATATGCTGTCACCATGGGATTATGTGCAGAAATGCTAATTTTGGGTGGTATTGCACAGAATGAAGCAGAAGCTCGTCATAAACTAAATACTGTATTAGATAATGGTAAAGCAGCAGAGGCATTTGCTAAAATGGTGTCTGGCTTAGGTGGCCCAACAGATTTTGTTGAGGCATATGATAAGTATTTACCTCATGCGAAAATTGTACGACCTGTATATGCCAATACATCTGGCTTTGCTTACAAAATGGATACACGAGAACTTGGTTTAGCCGTAGTGACCTTAGGTGGTGGACGTCGCAAACCAGGTGATGCACTGGATTACAGTGTTGGATTAACTCAAGTATGCGCATTGGGTCAGGAAGTTAACAAAGATGTTCCGTTAGCGATGATCCATGCTCAATCTGAAGATGCTTTCGCCGAAGCTGCCGCTGCTATTCAGCAAGCCATTATTATTGGTGATAGCGCGCCTGAGAAAACGCCTGAAATATATCGTTATATTCGCGCTTCAGATTTATAAAGGAAACAAATAATGAAACGTACTTTTATCTTAATGCTCGACTCTTTTGGTGTTGGTGCTGCTACCGACGCCGATAAGTTTGGTGACGTTGGCTCTGATACTTTTGGTCACATCGCGCAAGCCTGTGCTGACGGCAAAGCGGATATCGGCCGTCAAGGTCCATTGAAATTACCTAATCTTGCTCGCTTTGGTCTAGGCCATGCTGGTTTTGAAAGTACGGGTAAATTTGCTGCTGGATTTGCTGATAATGTCGAACTCATCGGTGCTTATGGTCATGCTGACGAATTAAGCTCAGGCAAAGACACTCCTAGTGGTCACTGGGAAATGGCGGGTGTTCCTGTCCTTTATGAGTGGGGTTATTTTAGTGACTTAACCAACTCATTTCCTAAAGAACTTACAGATAAAATTCTTGAACGTGCTGGTTTAGATGGGTTTTTAGGTAACTGCCATGCGTCAGGTACTCAAATTCTTGAAGAGTTAGGCGAAGAGCACATGAAAACAGGCAAGCCTATTTTCTATACCTCTGCGGACTCTGTATTCCAAATAGCATGTCATGAAGAAAGTTTTGGTGTAGAAAATCTATACAACTTGTGCAAAATAGCGCGTGAAGAGTTAGAGCCTTATAACATTGGTCGCGTAATTGCTCGTCCGTTTGTTGGCACTGGCGCTGCTGATTTCGCTCGTACTGGTAACCGTCATGATTATGCGGTATTACCACCAGCGCCTACGGTATTAGATAAGCTTAAAGATGCTGGCGGTGAAGTGGTGAGTATCGGTAAAATTTCTGATATATATGCGCACAGCGGTATTACTCAACAATTTAAAGCGACTGGTCTTGAAGAGTTATTTGACGAAACCTTAGCGCAAATTAAACGTGCTGGCGATAACACGATTGTGTTTACCAATTTCGTTGATTTTGACTCTCATTATGGTCATCGCCGTGACACTGCCGGTTATGCTAAAGCACTTGAGTACTTTGATTCTCGTTTACCGGAATTATTAGCGATTTTACAACCTGAAGATTTAGTGGTTTTCACTGCTGATCATGGTTGTGATCCTACTTGGGTTGGCACCGAACATACTCGTGAACGTGTGCCGGTACTCGCTTATGGTGCAGGTTTATCTGCAGGCTCGCTAGGCCGTCGTAAGTCTTTTGCTGATATTGGCCAGTCTATTGCGAGTTATTTTGAGTTAGAACCGATGAATTATGGTGAATCTTTTATTAATTAGTCACATTTTCAAACGACGGTTCTATATAAAGTTTAATGGCTTTGCTAAACTGTAAACATGACTAAGCAATACAAAATAAAATAGAAACATAGGGGTTATAACATGGCTACACCACATATTAATGCTGTTGAAGGTGCTTTTGCTGAAACGGTACTTTTTCCAGGCGATCCATTACGTGCAAAATATATTGCTGAGACATTTTTAGAAAATGTTGAGCAAGTGACTGATGTACGTAACATGCTAGGTTTTACCGGTACCTATAAAGGTAAGCGTATTTCTGTTATGGGTTCAGGTATGGGTATCCCATCTTGTTCAATCTATGCACACGAACTTATCAAAGACTACGGTGTTAAGAACTTAATCCGTGTTGGTACTTGTGGCGCAATCAGCACTGACGTAAAAGTACGTGATGTGATTATCGGTATGGGTGCATGTACTGATTCTAAAGTGAACCGTTTACGTTTTAAAGATAACGATTTTGCTGCAATCGCAGACTACAGCTTACTAAGTGCTGTTGTTGATTCAGCGAAAGCGCACGGCACTAAAATCCGTGTAGGTAACGTTTTCTCTGCCGACCTATTTTATACTCCAGATCCTCAAATGTTTGATGTTATGGAAAAAATGGGTATTCTTGGCGTCGAAATGGAAGCCGCTGGTTTATACGGTGTAGCACATGAATTAGGCGCCAAAGCGTTATGTGTTGTAACGGTATCAGACCACATTCGTACCGGTGAGAAGACGACCTCTGATGAGCGTCAAACGACATTCAGCGACATGATCATCATGACTTTAGATGCAGCGTTAACACTGTAATTTAATCGTTAGTCATAAAAATGGGCACTCATTGAGTGCCCATTTTTTATGTTTGTCATTTCTGTCAGCAATCTCTCTAGGCAGGAGGATCTTGTTTTACATCTTCTGACTCGTCTGCTTGCGTTTCGTTTGAAGCGATCAAGGTCGATTTTTTAGGCTTTTTACGTAATTTAGCTTGGGCTTTTCGGCGGTCAAAATCGGCGCGCTTAAATGAAAGTGCTCGCGATAACAGCAAACCAATAAAGCCAGCTACAATTAACATCATCTGCTGTAATTGCATGTTCTGTTCATGCAATATTTTTATTTCGTCGAAAAATATATCAAGATTCAAACGTACTTCAACGTAACCTAAATTGTTGTCGTCTTGAACAACGTTCTCAATCAGGGGGGGATATGGTTTTAATAAGCCTTTTAATATTTCAGAGTCGGCTTCTAAGTTTTCATAAGACACACTTTGGGCAAAGGCTAGCCTTACACCTTGTGAATTATAGATATTCACCGACATCACTTTAGGATCAGCAGCAAGTGCTGATGCTAACCATTGCAGTTGCTCATCATTTTGTAAAAACATTGCTGGAGCCGCACCATTAGCGGCTTGCTGTGCTAATAGCCTTGCCATCACTTTGGTTTGTGAATTTAATAATTTTTGACCATTACGTAAACTTGATTGCCACAAGTACATTAGGCCGAAGATCAGTGCTATTGCCACAATGATTTGCACAATTCTGCTAATTTTTTGCCTTTTCTTAAGACCTTTAACAAAAATCACTTTAATCCTCAGTGTTTTTTCTATTTAATTGGAGGCTGTTTTAGGGAGTTCTTTTACCGAGCAACCATTCTGTGCTAACCCAATTACAGAGAATTATCAAAAAGCTATACTAATCGAAAAATTTGTCAGTAGATAGTCGTAACATACTAAGAGGCCGTATTGATGCTTGAACAACGTGATAATGTTTTACTAAATTTTTTATTTTCAGATACTTGTGAGACATATCAACATTTAGGCTGTGTGCTATATCGTTATCAAGAGTCAGATTATTTACGTAACTTACAATCTCACTTACCGTATCGTTGTCGAGTTATTTTTAGTGCGCAATGCTCAACAGAGATAGAAGCCTGGTTATCTTCAATATCAAGCGATACTCATATCGCAAGGCTTGACAGGCAAAACGATTTATTTGGTTTTGAACTGTCGGCTCAAACTGCTAATGACGGGTGGGTCGCGTCATTTCCTCAAAATATACCCGCCGAAATTGTACTCATTCAACAGCCATTAGCACGGTTAAACCAACCCGGTTTATTAGTGATGGATATGGATTCTACTGCCATTCAAATTGAATGTATCGACGAACTCGCCGCTATGGCTGGCGTGGGTGAGGAGGTCGCAGCAGTTACGGCAAGTGCTATGCGTGGTGAATTGGATTTTGAACAGTCTTTAAGACAACGAGTCAGTAAACTTGCTGGTGCTGATGCCTCTATTATTCAGCAGTTGTGCGATACCTTGCCTTTAATGCCTGGTCTTGAAGTGATGTTAGCCGAGTTAAAAACGCATCAATGGAAACTGGTTGTCGCTTCTGGTGGATTCACACCATTTGTGGGCCATTTAAAAACATTACTTAATCTTGATGCGGCGTTTGCCAATGAGCTGGTTATTGTTGATGGTAAGCTAAGTGGCGCAGTGACAGGTGAAGTAGTAGATGCTCAATACAAAGCTAATGTGATTAGTCAATGTGCTGAACAGTGGGGCATTCCATCAGGTCAGCGAGTGGCAATTGGTGACGGCGCTAATGATATTCCGATGATCCAAGCTGCAGATTTAGGTGTGGCATTTCATGCTAAACCTAAATTAATTGCTGCTGCTGATGCATCGATACAAAATGTCGATTTACGAGCATTAGTGTTTTGCCTACAACTATAACGTTTTGATGTTTATCTTTATGAACAAGGCTAAATATAGAATTATTACTCTATTCTAGTTGTATTTCATGGTAGTAATGTTAGTTTTATATTTATAATCACTAACATAACTGCCTATTTTGACTATAGAACTCCTCCAAGATTCACTTTTTATACCATACAGAGTTGGTCAATTGCACCTGCGGCATATTCGTCCTTCGTTGCCGACAGCCCTAGGTATTCCTATTTTGATGTTGCATGGAGCTATGTCTAATGGAAGAGTGTTTTATAGCAGTTCTGGCCGTGGTTTAGGCTGTTTTTTAGCTAACGCTGGTTTTGATGTTTATGTGATGGATACCGCAGGACGAGGCTTAAGCGAGCCTAAAATTCACCGTGACTTTACGTTGGGACAAGGAGAAGTCATCCGTGAACAATTGCCACTAGTGCAGCAGTTTATTCTACAGCGTCATCCTTTGGTTAATAAAGTCCATTGGTGTGCCCATTCATGGGGCGGGGTGTTAATGGCCAGTAGTCTGGCTCGTTATAGTCATTTACAGTCTAGTGTTGCATCGTTACTAACCTTTGGTTCCAAACGTACTATCAAAGTGAAGTCATTTAAAAAATGGCTTATGGTCGATTTTTTCTGGAATCGTTTTGCGCCTTTTTATATTGGCAGACAAGGCTACTTTGATGCCTGTCGACTCCGTGTTGGTATGGATAATGAGAGCAGTGCATCATTATTACAAACGATTGATTGGGTGCGAGGTGATTGGGTTGATCATGATGATAATTTTCACTATGCAGAAGCCGCAACTAAAGCGGTATGGCCACCGGCATGGTTTATCGCTGGTAAAAATGATCACGTATTAGGCAATCCGTCAGATGTACGCGATATGATTGATGAATGTGGTTTTAGCCAGGTTAAGTACACTTTACTCGCCAAAGAAAAGGGCAATTTATTGGATTATAATCATGCTGGTATGTTGACTGAACGACAAGCCGAGCAAGATCACTTTGTACAAATTAAACAGTGGTATTTATCAATGTGAGCCAAGTTAGCTGTATGGGAATAGTAAGTGGTTATTAACCTATTCTCTGGTTACTCAATCTTTGACTAGCAAAAAATGCTGATTTGAACTAAATCCTTCTTATCGATTTATGCCATAGCTTATTACGAGTAGCGGTTTCTGAAAGATTGCTTAGGCTAGTATCATTAAGCTTGGAAAACGGATTTCAACTTCAGTAGTAATATCTAATAGCTCACCCGAACCGATAACTCTCCATAATTGTTCTTCTAATTGCTTTGCACGGTGATTAGCATGAATGTGGATATATTCTAGCTCGCGTCGAATATAGCTCATATCGGGCTTGTCAGTTGCTCCTATATACACCCTTAACGCCATGAAGCGACCCACTTTTTTGCTTTGAGTAATAAATTGAATTTGTTGTTCTCTATTACCCAGTTCTGATTTAAGTTTACATTGGATCTGTACTGTACCTCTAGGGTGGCGGGTGAGTTGCATAAACACTTCAAAAAAGGCCATATCATGAGTGGGTTTCATTAACTTGATAGGGTCTATGATGTGTTGTTTTAATACATTGTTGTCTAGTAGTGGCTTTAAATTGTATTGCAGTACCTTATCGCTGTCTTGAGCAAATAAATGGCTTATTTCATCAGTCGTGGTACCAATACCTATGTAAGCCATTTGTGCCGCTTTTACTGTTTTTTCGATAAAATATGGCACTCCTGGCAATTGGCGCATCACGAGATTTTTCATACCATCAGCCAGTTCTTTTTTCTGGCCTTCATTGTCTGATAATTGCTCGAGTTTTTGTTTATTGTGAGCAATTAATTTACTTAAAAACTCAACGCCTTCATGCGGAGAGTGGCCAATGATGGCACTCAAATGCAAAGTTGCACCATTCATCCGGCTGCGAATTAGCTGATAAGGTAAATTCGATAAATTAGTTTTTCCAGCAGCGGCTTGCAGGCGTGGAAATGATAATGTAACCGGACCCGGTTCGTTGAAATTAGCTGATTTATCTAGAGTCAGTTGTAAACCTCGACTCGAAATATCATGAGTAATACCAGTGGCCTGTTTATCACCTTGTTGAATTGTGACTAAGGTTTTAAAGACGAATCGAGCCTCATGGCGCCGCTCACTAAATGGCATTGATACTTTTTTGATGCTGTGTTGTTTTATTTTTGCTTGAGAGAAAATCTTTAAGCCATTCACATCAGATTGATCAAACCAGCATTGATAGTCTTTACGAGCTTCCTCGTTGGTTAAATCAATAAGTTGTAAAGTATGACTAAATTGAGCTAATTGTTGCTCAGTGAGGGCCGCATAACGAGCATCATCCCCCGGTAAGGTGGATGTTTTATAGTTTTTGCTATGATCAATAGGCTGCATTACAATTTTAAATACGCGCCAGCTGGTTTTTGTCGACGCAAAACCTAAAAAGAGATGCATATTTTTGGTTGCTTTAAGCTCTGCTAAGGTAGCAGAATAAAAATGTAATTTACCATTAGCATTGTGTGTAAAACTGAATAAATAACAATGTTCATTATTTTCGGAGCTTTTGATCATTTGGCTTAAGCGTCGGGTATTAATAAAGCTCGGTAGCTGACTTATTTCATTTTCATCTTGAAAATAATGTTGGATTGGTTGGTTACCTCTACCCAGTAATTCGTAGGCTATGATTGGTTTACCATCGACAATCGAAACAAATAAAGGAAGATGCGTTAATAGTGGTAAGTAATGACGTTCATAACCTAATCCGGTAGCAGTAACGATGACGTCGTTGACATCAACTTTATAACGGAATTTATAACTGCGTATAAGCTGCGATAGTACGCCGTCTAATGCTTCTCCACTACCCAGTCTTTTCAATCTAAAAATAGCACTATCATCTTTGTTTTGAATATCCACTATTTGATATTCAACACCATGCTTTAGATCATCTAGATAAAATTCATCGCTGAGTTCAAGTAGTTTTACTCGCAAAGGTTTATCTTGGTCTAAATGATGCTTTAATGGCAACTTAATGCGAGCGCCGCCGACAGATAAATCTAGCGTTGCGCCATTCACTTCGGTTATGCCTTGCTGAGAAACCATAATTCGAATGCTATAATTCATTCGTTCTTCACAGCGATTAAAGTAGCTGCCAAGTACCACACCAGGCACTAAAAATGGATTTTCCTCGTCGACAACCTCAATTGAAACATTTTCTCTGAGTTTCAGACGTCGCAGTTTATGCGCTTTTATAACGTGCTCGTATACACCTAAGGTATATTTGTTGCGGTATAATGGTAGTGCTTGTAGCAGTGCTTCTTTAGCGGGTTCGTCTAGAAAATATCTTTGGTTAGCGATGACAACTTCTTCGCATGGCAGTTCCGTTTTATCTCGTAAATCTATAATTCGTGTACATAAAGATGAGATACGGTTTAGCTCCATTTTCAATAGAAAACGGGTTGAATTAGATTCGTCAACGGTTAACTGTTCAAATACGTCCTGAAAATCAGGTTCCATGATCAGTGGTTTTAGTTGTTCGATTAATGCCCTGTGGTTATCTAAACTCATTATTTTATCGTTTTAAATGCTTATTGTGAGCCTGGCTGATAATTTTATCGGCAAGAAAGTGCTGATCTTTATAGTAATATACATTTCAATGTTGTTCGATAGGTATGCACAAATGATATCGTTGTTAATTACTCAGAAACGAAGACTAACATAGCGTATTAATGGTAATGCTGTATTGATGTAACGTTTGTTTGTTGATTTTTACAGTTTGTTTACATGAGTGTGGACAATATTTTAATCATTGGCAAGACTCTGACTAAAGATCGTTGTTATTATTATACTTATGAGTTGCCTAAACCGTCATATTTGATTCGTTCGATGTGAGGTTTAGGCAGTAAAGAAATTTCTAACAATGATGCTTTATTAACTTTTAGACTGAGTGACATGGGTCATAAAAGTACTAATTGATTTGCAACCTAGGAACTAACATGGCGAAAGCTCCAAAAATGGCATTTGTTTGTGACGATTGTGGCCTGGATTATCCGCGTTGGCAGGGACAGTGTCGTTGTGGTGCGTGGAATTCTTTGGTGGAAATGAAACTGTCGGCCTCAAAGAGTTCAACTTCACGTTCATCGGTATTGGGATACGCTGGTGCTGTGGGGGGGGGCTCTAAAAAACTCAGTGAAGTTGAATCACAAGATGCCGAAAAAAGACTGACTGAAATCGGTGAATTAGATAGAGTGCTCAGTGGTGGTTTAACGACGGGATCGGTGAATATTATTTCCGGTGACCCAGGAGCTGGTAAAACAACATTACTGTCTGATTTGGTCGCTCGGATGTCACAATCTATGGCTTCACTGTACTGTACTGCAGAAGAATCATTATCTCAGTTCAAAAACCGTGTTAATCGTTTAAAGCTTAATTATAACGAAGATAACTTGTTTCTGCTGTCTGAAACCAGTGTAGAAGCCATTATTGAAGAATTAGAAGCCAAGCAAATCAAGTTTGCTGTCATTGACTCTATTCAAGCGGTTGTCACCGATGCGGCCAATGGCAGTCCGGGGTCGCCTTCACAAGTTAAAACGGCGGCTCAAGCATTTACTCAATATTGTAAAAAAAATAATGTCACCATGTTCATTATTGCTCACGTAAATAAAAATAACGAAATAGCAGGCCCGCAAACCTTGGTTCATATCGTAGATTCATTGCTACATATCGACACCAACGACGGGCAAATTCGTACCTTGCGCGCCAATAAAAACCGTTTTGGTGATGTTGATACCGTGGGGATATTCCGCATGAGTGAACGCGGTATGATCAGTGTTGATAACCCAAGTGAAATATTTTTATCGGGTTCAACCACCGAATCGCCGGGCTCGACCATCACTTGTATTCGTAAAGGTAACCGTAATTTACTATTGGAAATACAATGTTTAACCACCGAGACTGAATCTGAGTTTCCACAACGAGTGTGTGTGGGCTTAAACATGAATCGGATTAAAATGTTAACCGGTATTTTACGTAAGCATACTAAAACCAAAATTTTTCATGATACATTTTTTAATATAGTAGGCGGTTTAAAAATTGATGAGTCAGAAACCTGCATCGATCTAGCGCTTGTTACGGCATTACTGAGCAGTTTAAACGACTTTGTCGTGCCTAGAACCACTTGTATTATGGGCGAGTTGAGTTTGAATGGCGATGTGCGCCCAATTGATAGTGGTGTGCCGAGAGTCAAAGAAGCTGCGCAGCATGGTTTTACAGAGATTTTTATCCCATTCCGTAATTATCACAAAACCATGGAAGGGCTAGGGGCAAAAATTATTCCAGTGAAAACTATCCATGAGCTGCTTGAGTTAATTAATTAACCCTCGGTTGCTAAAAGCAAAACTTGAGCATAAAAAAGGTAAGTCATTGACTTACCTTTTTTGCATTTTACGGTATATCTGAAAGCTTAAGGCGCTGGAGTGATTAACGACGTAAGCTCACGATCTAATAACTCAGCGTCGCCTATGTTGAGTTCAATAATTCGGCGCAGGTGGGTAATGCTGTCAACGTCAATGTGAGTACACTTTAAGCCCAGGTGTTCTGGGGTTTTATGGACAATTTTCGCTTCCATTTTGAGTTCAATATCAGAGTCGGGTAACACAAACTCTAAGGTTAAAATGCTATTGAGTTGGCCTGTATACCCAGATGGTAATTCTACTAATGCACCGTTAAGACTTAAATCTAAAATTTTAGTGCGCCAAGTTTGTTCTGTTTGCGCGAGATGAGCACTGGCTGCAAAAAAAATGCGAGAAAATTTACGTCTGTCGTCCATAGTTTGCCCTTAGTAATCAATATCGCAAAGACACATAGTCAGTGTTTATTGTTTAAGCATACTCGATTTATCTCGATTACGCTGAGAATATTTAGTTTAAAAAAGGAGCGCATTGCGCTCCCTGGTTATTTTGAGTGGTTATATATACTGACTTCAACTAAATGAGTAAATGACCCATTAATGCAATAATCGGTAGTGTTACTAAGGTTCGTAGAATAAAGATAACGAATAGCTCAAAAAAGTTAACCGGTATTTTACTACCAATTAAAAGAGCACCTACCTCGCTCATATAAATAAGCTGAGTAACCGATAAAGCAGCAATAACAAAACGGGTCAAATCTGATTCTATAGAGCTGGCCAAAATGGATGGGATAAACATATCGGCAAACCCTACCACAATCGTTTTCGAGGCTTCGGTGGCTTCTGGAATATGCAGCAGTTCTAACAGCGGAATAAATGGCATACCTAAGTAATTAAAAATAGGCGTATGCTCAGCCAACACTAATGCGACGGTACCAATAGCCATAACAACAGGGATAACCCCGAATATCATATCGACAACGTTTTTAATCCCTTCCGTTAGCACATGCTTAATGCCACCTGCAGAAGATGCGCGTTGCATTGCTTGATCAAATCCCCACGAAAATACACCATGATTGGCTGGGATCGTTTCGTCATCTTCATGGCGAGGGGTATTATCAATATACAGATCTTTCTTCCATGATAGCGGCGGTAATTTAGGGACTATTATTGCAGCAACAAAACCAGCTAAGCACACTGTCAGATAGAACGGCACAAACAAGTGCTCAAGTTTGACCTGTGATATCACCACTAAGCTAAAGGTTATCGATACGGCAGAAAAGGTTGTACCAATAACAGCAGCTTCGCGTGCAGTATAGAAACGGGTTTCGTATTGTTTAGTGGTCATTAAAATGCCCACACTGCCATCACCTAACCAAGATGCCATGCAGTCAATAGCACTGCGACCAGGTAAATTGAATATTGGGCGCATTACTTTGGTTAATAATGTGCCAAAAAACTCCAATAAACCAAAATTGAGCAATAGCGGTAATAACATGCCAGCAAAAATAAATACTGAAAATAGTACAGGTACTAAATCATTCAGAACTAAGCCACCCGTGGCCGATGAAATAATCGCTTCGGGGCCCACTTGCAAATAAACCATGACGATAAAAATTGCGCCTAGAATGCGCACCGCTAACCAAAATAAATTCACTTTCAGTAAAGTGCGTAAAAAAGTACTTTTACGCACGAATTTAGGATTAATGAGCTGTGTGAGTAACGAGGCCAATGCCATTAATACTACAATGCAGGTAACAATAAGCTGAATCGAACTGCCCATTTGGCTTTGCAACGCTTTTGAGATGATTGCAATCGGAATGGTAATCGAACCTTCGACATTGATAGGCGTCATAAACAGTAACAAGCCAATCAGTGACGGAATAATAAAGGTGAGAATTGTTTTAATGTTATGTTTTTTATGTGTCACGTTAAATACACCTTACTTATGTGTTCTAAGTTGGCCAGCTGTGCTACCCAACTGTTTATTATGGACCAAAATTGAATGTCCATTCAGTTGTTTTTTTGGGTAGGCAAGGTTACCCCCTTATTTGCTGTATGTAAAATGATAACTTAATCGAATAGATATTAGTTAAATGTGAGTAGATATTTACTTTAAGAAATTGTTGGGGTATATGGTTAAAATCTAATTTAATCAGCCTGTTGAAACTTTGTTGCGGGTGTGTGTTATCTTTGGATCTAGCACTTTTTTATGGTTTGTATGCCATTAATAAACATGGATATGATGACGGTTCATGACCACTTTTATTAATGGCTATCAAGTAGCGTTTATAAGGTTAACGCGCTGGAGTATTGGGCTCAAGGGAATAGTCCATGCCCGGTAACCCTAACCAATAGCCATTGCAATGATGATTGATAATCGATGCCTGTTTATTGTCATTAAACTGTTTATTAATTAGCGATTTACTATTAAGCGGCTCTTCTGTTATTTGTGTTAATACATCAGCAAGTTCTGAACCCATGGCTATATCGGCTAATTTATTGGGGGATATACGCCAATAATCAATCCCCATGTCTATCATTTGTGGAATTTGGTTAATCAGGTTTACCTGCGCCGCAGATTGAGTTTGAATGCCATTTAAGCGGAGTAACGGTTGTGACTCTTGAGTTTGAGCCAGTAAGCCTTTGCTATGGCGTTGGCAAATAGTTTGACACTTATCTTTTGGCAATTGGTAATGTTTGGCGGTAAAACAGCGTGCAGAATGTGCCAAGGGTAAATAGCCGTGACCGAGCACCTCTATTTCAAAAGCGGGTTTATCACCTTGATTGATGACGGTGTTTAACCACTGCTGGGATAATTCACAAGGCATGACAAAACGGTACATCCCTTTTTGGTGCAATAAATCAAGACTGGTCCGATTGTAATTATTGATTGTTGGCCCACACACAAAGGGGACTTTCGCTTGGTGCGCATAATGTACTGCAGCCATATCATTCGCTTCGATACTAAAATCACCATTATCAATAGCTCGTTTCAGTTCATTAAGCTCAGATTGCGCTTCTATCAAAGCCATGGTTGATAACACCACATGTTTGCCATGAGACTTGAGCATATTGGCGAGATCTAGGTAGTCGTTAAACTTCAGTTCACGGCGGCGGCTGCATACGGTTTCACCTAAATAAACGCTATCGATGTTACTCAATGCTACTTGCTGATAAAAGTGCTCAACGTCAGATTTCGACCAGCAGTAACTAATTGGAGCGAGAGATATTTTCATTGTAAAACCTTATTGCCATTGACGCTCATAAGCGCCCAATGTAGTGATTTGTCCTTCGGATACTTTTGCTAACGCTTGCGACCATTGTGGTTGCTCGCAAAAAGACTCGGGGTTGGCTAAATAAGTGTCGATAGCGCTACGCCAAACGTGGGTGACTTGGCTGACGTAAGCAGGGCTTCGCTGACGTCCTTCTATTTTAAGTGATTTAATTCCCGCTTGGGCGAGCTCGGGTAACAAGCTTAAGGTGTTTAAACTGGTAGGTGACTCCAGTAAATACTTTGCATCATGATCGTACTCAGCAACATAACGGCCTTTACAGACCACTGGATAACCCAGTTGTTGGTTAGCATCAGCTTTATCGATTAATACATTATTGAGTCGGGTCAATTTATCGCTGCCAGAATCTTGCCAGCGCACATGATTAGCCGGGGAACATGAGCCGCCGGTATTAGGTGATTGTCCTGTTACATATGATGATAAATGGCAGCGTCCTTCAGCCATGATGCATAAACTACCAAAAGCAAATACTTCAAGCTCAACAGGGCTCACTTTAGCTAAATCTCTAACCTGTTTAATCGACAACACTCGTGGCAATACTGCTCGTTCGATATTAAAAGCTTGTTGATAAAATGACAGAGCCCCTAAGTTTGTGGCGCTGGCTTGTACCGATAAATGTAGCGGAAGGTGCGGATAATGCTGGTGGGCATAATCGAGTAATGATAAGTCAGCTACGATGAGGGCATCCATTTCTAATTGTGCGGCTAAATCAACGGCCTGATACCAGCGCTGTTCTTCGCCGGGTTTCGGAAAAGTGTTTAGGGTTAAAAATACCTTTCGCCCTTGGCTTTGGGCCAGTTTTGTCGCTTGTGCCAGTTGTACTGCAGAAAAGTTTAGACCTGCAAACGAGCGCGCATTAGTGTCATCTTTTAGTCCGAGGTAAACCGCATCAGCGCCAGCGTTCAGAGCGGCTTTGAGCGACGCTAAATTACCTGCAGGGCATAAGAGTTCCATGTTGGTGTTCTCATTTTTTTCAAAGAACAGGAGTGTAAATGTGATTGAGTTAACATGATTTGATTTAAAACAGGTTTCGTTAGATAAATTGCCAGTAAACTGACTTGATTATTGGTTCAATTTACAAGTAGGTACTCTCGATGGCTCAAGCATTTACACAACAATTATCGGCGCACTTGTTACATTTCGCGCCTCAAGTAAGCCGTCGCTCGCTGAACTTGATGCCTGAAGCGTTAAAAATAATCGTCATTAATAAGCTGCTTAATTTAGTGTTAGCGGAACAATTGAAGGCAGATGAACTCCATTTTCTCAAACAAAAGTGGGTAGGCATTTGTGTTGATGATATTGGTTTGCGTTTTGAGGTGGGTGTCGAACAACAACTACGAGTGCGTGCTTTTACTCAGCCTGATGTGACATTAAGTGCCAATGTGCCTGAGTTAATTTTGGTTGCAGCAGGCAAAGAAGATCCCGACACGCTATTTTTTCAGCGTAAATTACGTATAGAAGGGGATACAGAGTTGGGGTTAGAGGTTAAAAATTTATTGTTGTCTATAGAGTTAGATAACTTACCCAAACCCGCTCGGATCGGCATTGAGCAACTGGCAAAAGTATTACAAACATTAACAGCCAGTGAATAGTGATGGTGTTATTTGACTATAAAAATCGGCGCATTAAGCGCCGTTTTTGCAGATACTAGATGCTAGATACTAGATACTAGATACTAGGTACCTAGGCACTATATATTAGCTCTTAGTTGCTCAATCCTGAGGTTACACATTGCCCGTGAGAGCAGCGTATTTTAGTAATAGCGCATCATGTGACTCGACATTTTTTGGGTCGGGATCGATACAATCTATAGGACAAACAGACACGCAAGTTGGCTTGTCGTAATGACCGACACATTCGGTGCACAACGCGGGATCGATTTCATACACCTCTTCACCCATAGTAATGGCCTCATTAGGACATTCGGGTTCGCACATATCACAATTGATACAGCTATCGTCGATGATTAGTGCCATAAAAACCTTAATTTAAGCTGGTTGATGAGGGTTTCGGGTATCCATTCCCTCAGGTAAATTACGCATTAACATGGCTTTGTCGATATTAATAGCTGCTGGAAGCGCTAGAAACACAAAATGGCCTGAGCCTAAAGCAGAGTCAATCGATTCGCCTTTGCGATTTATTAACCATTCAATAGTGATAACAAAATTACCTTCAGTTGTCATTATTTCAACACTGTCACCGACTGAAAATTTATTTTTTACATCAATTTCAGCCAAACCCTCAGCATTTCGTTTACCGGTGAATTCACCAACAAATTGCTGGCTATCACTCACAGAATGGCCATATTGATAGTTTTGATATTCGTCATGAACGTGACGACGTAAAAACCCTTCGGTATAGCCACGATGCGCCAAACCTTCAAGGTTGTTCATTAATGTGCGATCAAAGTCTTTGCCTGTAGCGGCATCTTCAATTGCTTGGCGATATAATTGTGCGGTGCGCGCGACATAGTAAAAAGATTTGGTACGACCTTCAATTTTTAATGAATCAATCCCCATTCTGGTTAAACGATCCACATGTTGAATAGCCCGTAAATCTTTTGAGTTCATAATGTAGGTGCCATGTTCATCTTCAAACGCAGGCATATACTCGCCAGGACGACCAGCTTCTTGCAGTAGCACTATGTCGCTACTAGGTTGGCCCGAACCTAATGTAGGGCTCTCAAACTGTACGGTTGGAGCCACAGGGATGATATCGCCAGTCTCTGTTTGCTGTGCTGGGTGCACATCGTATTTCCAACGGCATGAGTTGGTACAGGTCCCTTGATTAGGATCGCGTTTATTCATGTAACCAGAGAGCAAGCAACGGCCAGAGTACGCCATGCAAAGTGCGCCATGCACAAACACTTCTAATTCAATATCTGGACAACGTTGGCGAATTTCTTCAATTTCATCCAATGATAATTCACGCGATAAAATGACTCGCTTGATGCCTTGTTGTTGCCAGAATTTAACCGATGCCCAGTTAATCGCATTTGCTTGAACCGATAAGTGAACCACTTGTTCAGGAAACGCTTCGCGGACCATCATGATAAGCCCAGGGTCAGACATGATCACCGCATCAGGTTTCATCGCGATCACCGGTTGCATGTCTTTAATATAGGTTTTTAGCTTGGCATTATGTGGGGCAATATTACTCACCACATACAATTTTTTACCGAGGGCGTGAGCCTCTTCAATACCGCTGGCAAGTGTCTCCATTTTGAAATCATTATTTCTAACTCGTAAGCTATAACGAGGTTGGCCTGCGTAAACAGCATCAGCACCATAAGCAAAGGCGTAACGCATATTTTTAAGCGTACCAGCAGGAGATAATAATTCAGGTTTAAACATGTTTTTCGACCTAATTGAACATTGTGTGATGAAAGGGGCGAAGCTTACTTAAGGATATTAGCGAGGACAAATATAGCCTTGGTATTTGTGAGGTTGGTTGTATTTTTATTGTATCGAAGGAATTTATAACTGTTAAATCAGCACAGAAAGATATAAATAATTGAGTTGTCGTCAGTTGAGTAATCGCAAACGTTATCGGTTTGGGTATATAATCCAGCATTAGAGACTATTTATTTATGGAGAACCCATGTCTACGGAACATCAACTCTTGGTTGGACTATTAAAAAAGCTCAAAGATGATGCTTTAGTTTTACCAACATTACCTGAAGTGGCCATGCGTGTTCAAGAAGTGGTATCTCGTCAAGATTCGAGCCTTAAACAAGTAGCAGATATTATTGGACAAGATGCGGCTATTTCAGCCCGTATTATTAAAGTGGCAAACAGCGCTTTATATTCTCGTGGTAATAAAGCAGAAAGCATCAATGCCGCAGTTAATCGTATTGGTTTAGTGCAAATTAAATCTATTACCACGTCAGTTGCCATGGAACAGCTCTTTATCTCAACCAACGAAATGGTGTGGGAGGTGATGGATGAGGTATGGAAAACCTCTATTGAAGTGACGGCTTCATCTTGTGCGATGCTTGAAATGTATAACAAACGTCATCCCACTAAAAAACTAGACCGTGATACGCTTACCCTTGCGGGATTGGTACATAATATTGGTGCATTACCAGTATTAACCGAAGCAGAAGTTCACCCAGAATTGTTTAGCCGAATTGATGACTTACGAAGTCTCGTACGTAAAATGCAGGGGCCGATTGGTCGTGCGGTATTAAAAACGTGGGACTTTGCCCCAGAAGTTATGGAAGTGGTGGAGCGTTGGGCTGATCTTCATTATATGCCTGAAAAAGTGACTTATCTCGACTTTATTCGTTCTGCGGCATTTTATACTGGTGAACTTAGAGCCGGTGAAGAGTTAGAAGAAAGGTTAGGTGTCTTTGTCTTACGAGGTTTACCTGTAACACCAGAAGATCTTGCTAGTGATGAGTTTATTGATATGTACCATTCAATTAAGCAAAGTTACGAATAATGCTATGTTAAGTGAGTTTCACGGGTATTAATCAATGAGCTAACATTAAATGATTAATATCTAAGTGAGATGTTTTTGATGTTTAAATAACCGATGGCTAAAACTGTAACATGATGAATACTTAATGAATTATTTGCTAATAACAGTGTTATTTATGATTGTGATTATGCTGTGCACCATTGCATTTCTCCATTGGCGTCAGCATCGTTTTATTAAACAATTAACTCACTCGTTAGAATTACAATTACTCAATCAAGATTCATTTAACATAGATTCTCCTGCCAAATCGTTAAAACCGCTCATTAATGTCCTCCATCATTTACATCAATCAAGCTTATTTAGCACCGAACGAGATAAGTTAACCGGATTAGCGAATCGTGTTGGCTTTAAACGTAAAATGTTGTCAAAAATGCCTATTTCAGAAGGTATGTTAGTGCTGGTGGATATTCGACAATTTCGTTTTGTGAATGATTTATTTGGTTTTTTATTTGGTGACAAATTGCTGAAAGCTTTTGCCAAGCGGATAGATAACCTGAACTGTAAAGCACAGTTCATCGCACGTATGAACGGTAATGAATTTTTGTTGTTTTTCCAGCAACCGTTGACTGTCGAGCAGTTGCAAACGATAAAAAATGATTTACAAAGTCCATTTGAAATAGAACAACAGCCAATCAGTATCAAAATGCAGCTCGGAGTATTGTCGCTCAATGAGCATCATGCCGATGTCAGTTTGATGCTGCGCCGTTTAGATTTAGCACTGAAGAAAGCCAAAGCATTAAAACAGCCGATTGCTTTTTACGATCAAGATGATGATAAAGCACAATACCGAGAATTGTTGATTATTAATGGCTTGCCTAAAGGGTTAAAGCAAGGTCAATTATTTATGGTATTTCAACCAAAGCTAGACATAAAAAGCGGCCGATGTAAGCAGGTTGAAGCGTTAATTCGTTGGCAACATGAAGGCTTAGGATTAATTTCTCCAAATGAATTTATTCCATTAGCGGAACAGACCGGAATGATCGATATTCTGAGTAGTTGGGTGTTAGATAACGTATTGGCTCAACAAGCCAAATGGCGAAATATGGGGGTTTACGTTAATGTAGCCATTAATTTGTCATCTACTGATTTAGATAATCCAAACCTTGCTGCCGATGTCGCCACCAAACTATCCCAGTATCTGGTTCCTGCCGAAACCATTACCATTGAAATTACTGAAAGTGTGTTAATGAAATCGCTCGAGCAAACGATTGTTACCTTAAATCAATTACGTGATATTGGAGTCAAACTTGCGATTGACGATTTTGGTACTGGTCATTCTTCTTTAGCTTATTTGCGTCATTTACCCGTTGATGAAGTGAAAATTGATAAAGCCTTTTTAGATGAATTTGAAACATCTCAAGCGGCGAAACAAATTGTTAAGACCAGTATCGAGCTGGCTAAAAATTTAGGTTTTGAAGTGACGGTTGAAGGGGTTGAATCTAAGTCTGTTTTAGATGCATTACATCTTTTTGGAGTAGACACTATTCAAGGTGATTACTTTGCTAAACCATTGACTGCCAGTGAGTTTGAACATCTTTATCCGCAACTTAATTATCAAAAAATTAATAATCCACACTTTAGTGATCCTAAAAGTTAACTCTCTTCAACGTTAAATGTCGTTGTGTCTGGTGGTTAATTACTTAAATCCTGCTGATAAATGAGCGATTAATTCTACAGGCATAGGTGCAAGTTGACGCTTCTGGTTCATGCAGACCATTTCAATTGTAGCCGTTACTGCAGGTTTTTTAGCATTAGGCCGCCATATTTGTTGTTTCCATACGGTACGATATTTACTTTCAAAATAAAATTGTGTGCGCACATCAATAATATCTGCAAACTCAACCCCATCGTGACATAACATATCGCTGCGATAAACGGCAAAACCCAATTGTTGTTGCTGCCAAAGTTGGCTGAGTACATCTGCGCCGATGACATGTTCACGCGCACGCTCGAAATATTTTAAGAAGTTAGGATGATATACCACACCAGAAAAGTCGGTGTCCTCATAATAAATTTGTACAGAAAAAGAGTGAACTGGGCTGTACTTGTGCTCTACAGAGGGGTGACTCATTACACTATGACCTTATATTATTGATATTGTGGTTATGTCGTTAATCATTTGAAGGCAGAAGCAGCTGTTGGTACTTACCTTGTCTTTGTAACGTTAGCAGCCCTTTGTCGAGTAATTGGCTAATGTGCTCTGCTTGAGGGTTAAGTTTAGAAAATGCGACGAAAATTTTACTGGTATGATTATTAAACTTAGCTTTTATATTACGGCTAACACCCATCTGTTCGATGTAAACATCAGCAACAAGGTCATACATAATGGCGGTATCAATTCTGCCTACTAATAATAAATTGATTAATTGGCGCTGGCTATTTACCGTGATGACGTGTAACTGCAGCTGTTCAACAAGCGTCGTAAATTCGTCGCCGTACTCATAACCACTCACAATACCAATCGTGCTTTTTATTGGGATCTGCCATTTATTATCCGCAATGGTAGGGTGTTCTTTGGCAAAGAAAAAAGAAGCTGTTACTGTAAACAAAGGTTCATTACCGAATATAAATCGGTTAATAGTGCTTTGCTCTTTTGTCACATTAAAAACGCCATCAACCGAACCTCGCTCGGTCATAATCAAACCACGAGTATAGGGTACGACAATAGTAGAAACGTCAACATCAACTTGCTTAAAAGCCTGTCTAATAAGGTTATGGGAAATACCATTACCCACTTCATCGGCAAAAGGAGGCCAACTATCTTCTGCCGCTAAAGTGATTTTTAGTGGTTCTGCCACGGCGATGGTCGAGTTAAATGTATATAAAACTCCCACTGATATGAATATCAATTGGATGAATAAACGAGCTCGTTTGGGCATGGGAATGTAATCAAAAATTAGTTTTTTGTAACGTATTAACGACATATAATCCTTTATAGAAGTGTCCTGCTACGGCCCAGCAAGAATAACACTTTTGCAAATAAAGTGATATTCCCAATCATGTGAGCCCTCTCATTATTGATTTAAATAATAACAATGTAATGCGATATGAATAAGCATTTCACAGGTAATTATCTGCCTTGAAATGAATGTGTCTTCGCATCAATAACGAGAGTTTAAGGCACCTTATTAGGGTTAGTTTAGAATACAGATTGATAGGTAACAGCATCGTTAGTGAAGGTTATGTGTGTTTGCAGACGTCGCAGTAAGTCGTTAACAGTTTGGGTGCTGCTTATGCATGAATCGCTAATAAGTTACCGCTCTCATTATTCGTTTTCAACTTCAACATATTCACATAAGGTTAACTTGTTATGTAGAAGACATACTTCTAATTGAGTGACATCAAGAGCATGACTGAATAAAAAACCTTGAACTATTTTACAATTATACTGTTTCAATTTAAGCAGCTGAGCATGAGTTTCGACGCCTTCTGCAATGACATCTAATTTCAGCTCATTACCTAAGGTAATGATGTTTCGTAATACTATATTGCTGGTTTCTTCAGGCAAAATACTGCTTAAAAACCCTTTATCAATTTTTAAAGTATCAATGGGGAACTGGGTCAAATAGTTTAATGACGAATAACCTTTGCCAAAATCATCTAGGGCAATACGTACGCGTAATTGTTTGAGTGCTAATAGAACGTCTTGTGCTGTTTTTAAATCTTTAATGAGTAATGACTCGGTTATTTCAAGTTCAAGATAATGAGCCGGGAAGGCGGTTCGTTCTAAAATGGCAGCAATGTCATCAACAATAGTCGGTTGTGATAATTGTACCGGTGAAATATTAACCGAAATATTACCTCTCAGTATCCCTTGTTGAAGCCAGCGATATCCTTGCTGACAGGCTTGTTCAAGTACCCATAATCCAATATCGATAATTAAGCCACTGTCTTCAGCTTGATCAATAAAGCGGCTAGGAGAAATCATCCCGTGTTGAGGGTGATTCCAACGAAGCAACGCCTCTAAACCGACAATCTCATGTGTATCAACGCAACATTTTGGCTGGTAATGCACTTCAAGTTGCGCATCTGACATGGCATTATTTAGCTGATCTTTAATCAATAATCTTTCTAATAGTGCCGTGGATAATGTTTCGTTAAAAAAGTAACTTCCGTTTCGCCCATTCTGTTTAGCTGCGTACATGGCGGTATCAGCATGTTTTAATAATGTTTTGGCATCTTTACCATCTTCCGGGAAGCATGCCACACCAATACTGGCAGAACTGTTTAGCCAATATTGATTAATTTGATAGCCTTTGTTGAGCGTTTGACGAACTCGTTCAATGATATTAACTAAATCTCGGTTCACGTCGGCCGCAACTTGCTCGTATGGAATGATTAAGGCAAATTCATCTCCGCCGAGTCGAGCCAATACATCTTGTTGGCTTAAACAATGCTGAAGCCGTTTACCAACTTGGATAATGAGCTCATCGCCTACGTCATGGCCCATAGAATCGTTAACTTCTTTAAAGTGATCTAAATCGATAAACACCACAGCGGCGGTGTTGTATGGATTAGACATAAGTAATGACAGTTGTTGATTAAAATGAAACCGGTTTGCCAATCCCGTTAAGCTGTCAAAGTTAGCCCGGCGACTGAGCTCTCTCATTTGTTTGATTCGAGATAACGCAAACAAAATCATAATCAATATAATCATGGTGCCCGAAGCAATTAATGCGTAATACCACCAGGCTTTTTTAATGTTAAATGCAAATTCTGCCTGTTGGTTGCTCCATATACCGTCGCTATTGGTGCTTTGTACTTTAAACACATAATCACCAGCGGCTAAATTAGTGTACATCGCCCGAGGTAGTAATGTGGTCAGCCAATCCTGATCGAACCCGGCTAACATATATCGATATTGATTCCGTTCAGGGGCGGTATAGTCTAATGATGCAAATGAAAACTGGATCATGTTGTTGTCGTAATCAAGTATCGGCTTCGGGGGAGGGTTATGGCTGTTAATATTAATATACGATTTATTGGCTATTTTTGCCGAAGTGATATGCACCGGAGGCGCAAAATCATTTTGGCTAATAGTGTCGATATCTATCTGTATCACCCCTTTATTAGTACCTAATAGTAACTGGTGTTGATAAATGGCTATTGCGGCTTCATTAAAGGTTAAGTTGTCGGTGTTAATCACGCTGGGATAAACACTTATTTTAGCGGTTTTGGGGGTATATTTGATCAACGTATGCTGGCTCGTTAGCCATAAATTACCTTGGTCATCACCAATGACGGCTTTTAAACGGTTATCTGGTAGGCCTTGCTGACGTGTAATGTATTCAATGGTAAATCCCTGAGGTACATTTGATGTTGGAATTATTTTTGCTAACCCGAGACCTTGGGTTGCTGCCCATATAATGCCTTGTTTATCTTGGTAAATACCGCCTATTCGGATGTTCTCTCTTTCATTACCTAAGCTTAAGTGTGAGGTGATATCCGTTTTAGGATCGATAATGAAAATACCATTGGTAGTGGCTAACCATAACTCACCTTGGGTAGCGATTAAACTGTCGAAGGTGAAATTCCCACCTGAAGTATAAAGATTATCCGCATCGTTAAAATAATGTTTTATTAAACCTTTTTGCGGGTTAAATAGCATTACGCCAGCGTCTAAATAGCCAGTGATCCACACATTGCCTTCTTGGTCTGGGTCAACAGTATAGAAATCAGTATTAGGAAAGCCATAGGGATTATTCACTTTATTACTAAAGTGTTGCACAGTGTCAGAGCGTTGATCATAAAAACTCAGGCCTTCAGCGTCAGAAAACCACAGATTATTATCTTTGTCTGTAGTTACGTTCCAAATATTGTTTATTAATGATGGAGTGGTTTTATCTTTTAAAGGTCCTAATTCAACCGTTTTATTATCGATGTTTATCTTATCGATACCCTTATTTGTTGCTACCCAGGCATCACCTGATTGCGTTAAGGCTATTGCGTAAACATTGCCTCCAGATAGCTCTGATTGGCTGGCAAGGGGTTTATACAGTCGACTTGATTTTTTCAATGGCGTGTAAAAGGCCGCACCTTGGTTAGTCGCAAACCAAATGATTCCTGAATGGTCGATAAATACATCATCAACATCATTGGTCGGTAATGATTGTTGATTAAACGTTTGTGAGGTTAACCAGTCAAAATGTTCGGATGCGACAGTTAAATTTGCCGCACCTTTATCGGTACTAATCCAGATATGTTGATCGTCTTCAATCGCTATGCTGGAGATGTAATTACTGGGAATTTGTCCAACCTTTGGTTGTTTTGGACTAAAGAAATGTTGGAATGTGTTGTCGTTAGGCATAAATTTAATTAAGCCAAAATGTTGGCTACCAAACCAAAGTTGACCATGATTATCTATTTGACTCGTCAGAATGTAATCATTAAATAAATCTGCCGTAGCAACGGCTGAACCTATAGTGGATATTGCTTGTGCTTTATCTGATTGATATAGCTGCATTGTTGTACTGTTGGGTTCTAATAATGCGAGACCATGGTCGGTCCCTACCCAAATACGGTGTTGAGTGTCTTCAACTATGCTGTAAATAGATGTTTCTACAGGAGTATCTTGTTGGTTTAAATATAATGGAACCGAGATAAAATCGGTTCCATGCTCTGTTTTATATTGTAACCCACTGCCAGTACCTATCCATAGCTGGCGTTTTGAATCCAAGTATAAACGCATTATCCAATTGGTGTTTTGAGCGAAAGGCTGTTGTGAGGTGGGGTAGATGTTAAGTTCATCATCGACGGTGAGTTGATTAAGACCGTCTTCAGTAGCAAACCAGATATTGCCTTGGGCGTCTTCGATAATATCTGTCACAAAGTTATTCGATATATGTCTTTTGGATCCCGGTGAAAACTGAAAGTTTATAAACTCTTGGCCATCATAACGGCTCACACCAGCATCGGTTGCAAACCATAAAAATCCATTTTTTTGCTGATAGATAGAGGTGATCATGGTTGACGGTAAACCGTCAGCAATATTGAGCCTATCTATTTGAAACTGTTCTGCGTTTGTGGCTGAAATAAAGGCAACTGAAAGAAGTAAGCATAACAGCGAGCATAACCATCTTTGGAAAAAGAACACCATCAGAGACCTTATTATTATTTTTATAAAAAACTGATTTTGATACCTATAATAACAGGATGATATATTGTAAATACAGTCACTATTTTACACAACAAAATAATAACATTGTTTGTGAATTTGGGATCTACTCATCTTTCTCTCATCAAATTTAAACCGTATTGATGAGAAGAAACTTGTGTAAATGAAGGCTGAATGGCTGAGGAATAAATCAAACTAATTTCTGTTGGTATCAATTTTAGCGATATTTTTGTCGTATGTGTTAGCTTTGTCGCTTGTGCTTAAAGTGGGTGATTATTGTCATTGTTTGTATTTAAATAAGAAGAGAAGTATCGATGGCAGTGAATTGTTGCGCTTGATCGGTTAATGATTTTGCAGTGAGGCGCTCAACACTTAGTACATGGGTGTAGCATGTGGTCGTTTGGTTGATTTTTTTGAGTAATAAATCGAAATCACCATCACCAGACAGTAAAATAACCTCATCTACCGTGGGCGCTATCTCTAGCATGTCGATGGTAATCCCAACATCCCAATCTCCCTTGGCGGAACCATCACTGCGCTGGATATAAGGTTTGGTTTTAACCGTAAAACCAATATGTTTTAGTGCATCTTGAAATTTAACCTGACCGTCATCGGCTGGTGCTATAGCGTAAGCTATTGCGTGGCTAATAGTGCCCTGTGCCGACAAATGTTTGTATAAAGCTCGGTAATTGAATGAACGGCCAAAACCTTGCTTACAGGTGTAATAAATATTTTGCACATCTACAAATACGGCAAGCGTTGTCATTATTACACCTGTGAAGATTAAGGCTGTTGCGCTTTTTGAGCGGCAATGGCGTCATTAAGTTGTGCTTCAACAAACCCTGGAGAGTGAGTTGACGAAGAAATAAGTCGGTACATTGCGGGTATCACCAATAGGGTGACAACGGTCGCAAATGCCATGCCGAAGAATATCACAGTTCCTACCGCAATACGGCTTTCACTCCCCGCGCCGGTTGATACGATTAATGGAATGGCACCAATAAGGGTGGTAAAGGCTGTCATTAAAATGGGTCTTAAGCGACGAGCCGATGCGTCAATAATGGCATTGTCGAGCGATAAGCCTCGGTCGCGTAGCTGATTAGCAAACTCAACGATTAAAATACCATTTTTAGTTACCATACCAATTAACATGATCATACCAATTTGGCTGTAAATATTCATCCCTTGATGAGTGAGCACTAAGCCAATAAAGCCACCAAAAATCCCCATGGGAACGGTAAACATCACCACTGCAGGGTTGATAAAACTTTCAAATTGAGCCGCCAATACCAGATAAGCAATCAGCAGTGCTAAAGCAAATACAATGAGCACCCCAGCTTGGTTCTCTTTAAAGTCTTTTGACTCACCCGTGTAGGCAATTGAAATATCGTTTGGCAGTAATGTTATTGCGCGTTGTTCTAAAAAGTCGAGGGCTTCGCCTAGGGTATAACCTTCGCCTAAATTTGCTTTAATGGTAATCGATTTCTGCTTATTGGTATGACTTAATCGTTGCGGCGAGGCAACTTCTTCAACTTTAGTGACGGTATCAAGGGTGATTAATTCGCCTTTGCTGCTTCTAAAGTAAATCTTACTGAGGTCTGTGACGCTGTTAAAGCTGTTTTCATCACCGCGAAGGTACACATCATATTCTTCGCCACGTTCAACAAAGGTTGTTTCACTGCGGCCGCCCAACATGATTTCTAAGGTTGTCGCTATTTCTGAAACGCTAATGCCTAACTCTGCAGCTCGTTGCTTGTCTACCGTCACAACAAGTTCTGGTGTGGTCTCTGCGTAATCTAAATCAGCCCCGTCCAGCATAGGGCTTGCATCGGCTTCTTGTTGCAGTACTTGAGCCCATTTAAATAACTCAGCATAGTCAGAACCGCCCAGTACAAATTGAACCGGTTCACTTGATTGGCCTCTAAATCCTGGCAACATTGGCCGTACCATGACATCTGGAATGTCTTTTAACGTTTGGCTGATTAACGCTAACGCTTGTTTAATATCGGTATCACGATCTTGCCAGTCTTCTAACTGGATAATCGCAAATCCGGTTTGATCTCCCGCTCGACCGCCAAATGCTGGCGCTTCTACGCTAAATGATTTCACTACTCCTTGACCCAATAGTGGCATTAATCGGTTTTCAACGATGTCCATATTGGCAACCATGCGATTATAACTGGTGCCTTCGGCGCCTTTAATAAACGCAAATAATACCCCGCGGTCTTCTTGTGGTGAGAGTTGAGAAGGGACTTGTTGCAAGAGTAAATAGCTACCACTGATGCAGGCGATAATAATGAATGGTGCTGCCATGCGCCAGTGCAATGCCCATTTGACCATACTACGATACCGTTGCTCTAAACGATTAAAGCCATTATCGATCGCAATGTTAAAACGATTTTTCTTCACATTGGCTTTTAATAGTTTACTGCTCATCACTGGGGTAAGGGTAAGGGCGATAAGGGATGAAAACAGCACCGACATTGCCAGCATCACGGAGAACTCAGTAAACAATAACCCGACCATGCCATCCATAAATGAAATAGGTAAAAATACCATCACCAGTACTAGGGTAGTTGATATCACAGCAAAACCGACTTCGCGAGTCCCTTTATAGGCCGCAAGTATCGGTTTTTCACCTTGTTCAATATGGTGGAAGATATTCTCAACCACAACGATGGCGTCATCAACCACTAGACCAATGGCTAGAATAAGCGCCATTAGGGTTAATAAGTTAATGGAGTAACCTAAGCTGTATGCCGCCATAAATGCGGCAATTAATGATACTGGTACTGTGACTGCAGGAATGAGTGTTGCCCGTACTTGACCGATAAAAATGTACAGCACAAGAATAACCAATACCCCAGTAATGAATAGGGTGTTGTAAACCTCATTAATCGAGCGCGCAATAAACACATTGGCATCATAATCGACAACCAACTGCGTTCCTTTTGGCAGAAAACTCTGCACTTTGTCGACTTCTTGTTGTACTTGCAATGATATATCTAATGGGTTGGCATCAGATTGCGGCACTATGCCTAGGCTTAGGTTAACGATGCCGTTACTTTTAAAGGTCGAGTTTTCATTTTCTGCCCCAATGAACACGCTAGCGACATCTTTAAGATAAATAGGTGTGCCATCGTCAGCAGTGTGGACAACTAAATAGTTGAAGTCTTCTGGGCTGTAATATAGCCGTTTTGTTCTGACTGACATGACGGTGGTGTCGTTACGGACTTCGCCACCGGGTGTTTCAAGATTTTCGGTATTTAACGCACTAATAATGTCGTTGGTAGTTACATTTCTACCGGCCATTAATTGCGGTTTTAGTTGTACATACATGACTTTGTATAAGCCACCAGAAATATTGACTGAGCTCACCCCAGTAATTAAGCTAAATCTGTCCTCTAATACCCGCTGGGCGTAATCAGTGAGTTGAGTACGATCCATATTTTCAGAGCTTAAGTTGACGTAAATCGACGGCTCACCAGTACCATTATCTTTAGATACAATCGGATCATCAGCTTCATCGGGTAAGCGACGTTGTGCTTTGGCAACGGCATCTCGTACGTCGCTGACGCCTTCGGTTAAGTCCCAACCTAGTTCAAACTCGATTGAAATACGTGACATGCCATTTCGAGTGGTTGAGGTGATTTCATCAATACCGCTGATGCCAGTTAATTCATCTTCAAGGCTCTTGGTGATTTTACTTTCCATAATAGTGGCAGATGCACCGCTATAAGTGGTCATGACGGTCACTACCGGATTTTGTACGTCGGGCATTTCTCTAACCGACAGTTTAGAGAACGACACTAAGCCAAAAACACACAGTAATAAACTTAATACAATCGCAACTACAGGGCGCTTTACCGCCGTATCACTTAGCCACATTATTTTTGCTCCTGTTTAACAGGGCTTGTTTGAGCTTGCTTAGCTAAGTCTTTTACTTTGACACCATCACGCATATTTACCAGCCCTTGAACGACGATGTGGTCGCCGATGTTAATGCCAGATTCCAGTAACACTTGGTCGTCAATTCTGGCGCCTAACATCACTTCGGTGCGTGTGGCGATATTGTCCTGGTTGATTACGTAGACATAACGTTTGGTACCAGAATATTCAAGTGCTTGTACCGGAACAATAGGGGAAGACACGCTTGGAAATACCAGTGTCGCTGACATCATCATACCGGGCTTTAATTGACCCTTTTGATTATCAAACTGACTGCGAATATTGAGATTGAGTGTTTGTGAATTGACGCGTGGATCAATAGCGATAATCTTGCCAGTAAAAATGGTTTTATTCCATGCTCTGCTGGAAGCGTTTACCGACATTCCTGTACTTAACAAAGAGAGATAATGCTCCGGCACTTGTAAATCGAGCTGTAACACGGATAAATCATCAAGTGATAATAGTGACTCATTGATACTGACCATCTTGCCGCGGCTGAAGTTAACCAAACCAGTATTTCCGGAAAATGGCGCGGCTAGAGTATGGTAATCCAGATCGGTTTTAGCTGATTCAAGGCGAGCGAAAGCAATATCAACACTGGACTTTTGCGCTTCTATTTCTGTTTGAGTGATGGCGTTAACGTGAATCAACTTGTTAAACTCATTAAGCTTACGCACTTCATCTTGATAATAGGCTTGCGCTTCGGTCACGCTGGCTTTTGCTTTGCGGTTATCAAGTGTCAGTAGTGCTTGACCTTTATTGACGTATTGATTAGATGTGACTGCTATGCTGTCTATTTTTCCTGCGACTTGTGGCGCTATCATTACCGAGTGAGTTGCCGCCAGTTTTCCTATTAAGATAATTGATTGCGAAAGCTCATGTTGTTCAACGGTGGCGGTGACGACAGGAACCACTTTTTCAGCGCGAGGAGGTGTGGGCGCGGCAATACCATTGGAAATAAACCCAACATATCCCATCATCAATACGGTAGTCGAAAAAAGACATTGGCTAAGTTTTTTGATCATTTAAGTACACATCTCTATAAGCAATAATTGATGATGTCGTTACAAGACGACATTGGCTAACGACTAGCCCGTGATTGATGCAAGCTTATTGTAATTATATTTGCTTAATTCAGCGTAAAGTAATGTAAATCTTTTAATTTTCTTTGTAACAAGGCGCATATCAATAGTGGGTTTTGATGATGCTATAACAACAAAAAAAGCCATATCCGAAGATATGGCTTTGATTTATGTCAGCCAGGCTGAACAAATAGTTATGTTAAAACACTGGTTGAAACATTACTTCTCGATAGGCTCGTTAGTAAATTCAATGTTTTGCTTTTTATTGACAGGTGTAACACCCATAAAGTATTCATAACCTTTATCTGATGATTTCTTTTTGGCATCATCATCACTTAACTTAATACTGGTTTGGTCTGAAAACAAGGTGTATTTAGCCTTAGTTTTTTGGACTACAGGCTGCGGTTTAGCTGATGGTTTAAGAATGCCTTTTGGGACTTCTGCTGTCACTGCTTTAGCTTGGTTGCTGGCTTTATTAGACGAAGCAACATTGGCAAATTTATAATTAAATACGCCATTGCCTTCAACATTTTCGACGCTTGATTTATCTTGATTTTGGTAAGACGCTAAAATGCCGTGTTTCCCTAAAGGGATCTCGTGAAAAAGTTTTTTACCCGTGCCTACTTTGGTGCCATTGATATACCAATCTGCTGGTACGTTACTGATTAAGGTAACCATCGCCGACTTAAGGCCTAATTCTTCATTTAACATTGAGTCAATTTTATCGTTATAAGAAGGCTTAAAGTTCATTGCCACTTTATAATGCAAATCGCCTCTCATATTCATATTGGCGTCGATAACTTCATATGACAATAAAACACTTTTGTCATTTAAAAACGGCGACTCATTACGAGTATTGGATAAAATGCTGCTTTTAGACTCTTTCAAACAATCTGCGATAGTTTGATATTTTGAACACTCAGTCGAACCATTAATATTGACTGGCAGTGTGCTGCTTGATTTAGATAAATCTGCAATTAAACGATTAGTAATATCAGTTTTGAGTTTAAATAGTTGCTGACTTTTAGCGGCACGTTTTTTATTTATCGCCTCATATTCAGTTAATATTTCAACTTTTTCAGTTTCAAGGCGTTTACTGTCTTCTTCTGCCTTTAGGGTTAATTCATCGACTAAATTGACAGACTCTTCAATTTGTTTATAGGTTTCTGGAAGCCCTGTTTTAGCCCGAATAACCTTAGGTAATTCTGTAATAAGCTCATCGTAGCGCTGCTGTTCTGAAACAATTGTTTTTTTCAGACCTTCAACGTCATAGGCTTTTTTATTAAGCTGTGAGAATTTGTCATTAACAGTGATTAGCAGAGAATCGATATCGTATTGATTTTCAATTTTATTGAGAGTCTGCTTTTCTGATGTGGTAATGACTTCGAGTGCCGCAAATGAGTTGCTTGCGTATAAGCACAATAAAGCAAGGCTAATTGAACCGTATCTCACTGATATCTCCATTAAATTTCTCTACAAGCTGGAACCATCGACACTCTGTATTGCGCTGAGTGTAATCAGCAAAGAGTAAAATAATCCGTTAATAATTTATAATACTGAAGTTATTTTGGCTTTACAAACAGATTGTGGTGCATTGCTCACAATAAATTGACAAATTTTTGACACTTGTCGAGATTTCGATCGTTAGTTTTGTAATAATCTTTTAAATAATGGCTAATATAATAAAGCAGAGCGCTGAGGCTCTGCTTTATTATTCAACACTTTATTGCAGACGAATTATTTATTTAAACGCTTGTATTTTAATCGATGCGGTTCTACTACATCGGTTCCTAAGGTGGCTTTTAACCAAGTTGAGTACTCAGTATAGTTACCTTCATAGAAGCTCACTTTACCTTCATCACGGTAATCCAAAATATGGGTCGCAATACGGTCAAGGAACCAACGGTCATGGGAAATAACCATTGCACAACCAGGGAACTCTAATAACGCTTCCTCTAACGCTCGTAAAGTTTCAACGTCCAAGTCGTTGGTGGGTTCGTCGAGTAATAATACGTTGCCACCGGCTTGTAATAACTTAGCTAAGTGAACTCGGTTGCGCTCACCCCCCGATAATGAACCAATTATTTTCTGCTGATCGCCACCACGGAAGTTAAAGCGGCCTACGTAAGCACGGCTAGAAATTTCAGTGTTGTTGATGCGCATAATATCTTGGCCGCCTGAAATTTCTTGCCACACGGTGTTTTTGTCATTCATGGAATCACGGAACTGATCAACCGACGCAATTTGAACCGAATCACCGACAGAAATAGAGCCGCTGTCTGGTTGTTCCTCGCCTGAGATCATTTTGAATAAGGTTGACTTACCCGCACCGTTAGCACCAATAATGCCGACGATAGCGCCCTTAGGAACCGTGAATGTCAAATCATCAATCAGTACGCGGTCACCATATGACTTGGTTAAATTAGTCACTTCAATGACTTTGTCGCCTAAACGAGGCCCTGGTGGAATAAACAGTTCATTGGTCTCGTTACGCTTTTGGTAATCGTTGGTGTTCAATTCTTCAAAGCGAGCCATACGGGCTTTACCTTTTGATTGACGACCTTTAGCACCTTGGCGTACCCACTCTAATTCTTTAGCAATGGTTTTTTGGCGGGCGCTTTCTGTGGACGATTCTTGGGACAAGCGCGCATCCTTTTGTTCAAGCCAAGATGAATAGTTACCTTCCCATGGAATACCTTCACCGCGGTCGAGTTCTAAAATCCAGCCAGCAGCATTATCTAAGAAGTAACGATCGTGGGTAATCGCCACCACAGTGCCGTTATATTCTTGTAAAAAGTGCTCTAACCACGCCACTGATTCTGCATCCAAATGGTTGGTTGGTTCGTCGAGTAATAGCATTTCTGGTTTTTCAAGCAATAAGCGACAAATGGCCACTCGGCGACGTTCACCACCAGAGAGTACGGCAATTTTCTCATCCCAATCGGGCAGACGTAATGCGTTAGCTGCACGTTCAAGAATATGATCAAGATTATGCGCATCTTGAGATTGGATGATGGCTTCTAATTCGCCTTGCTCTTTTGCAAGTGCGTCGAAGTCTGCATCGGGCTCAGCATAAGCAGAATAGACCTCGTCTAAGCGTATTAGTGCATTTTTAGCTTCGCTTAGGGCTTCTTCGACGGCTTCGCGCACAGTTTGTTGTTCGTTTAAGCGCGGCTCCTGCGGTAAGTAGCCAATTTTTAACCCAGGCATTGGGCGTGCTTCACCTTCAATTTCGGTATCTATTCCCGCCATGATGCGCAGCAATGTTGATTTACCTGAACCGTTTAACCCGAGCACACCAATCTTAGCGCCAGGAAAGAAGCTTAACGAAATGTCTTTTAATATTTGCTTTTTGGGTGGGACAATTTTACCCACACGAAGCATGCTGTATACAAATTGAGCCATAATTATACTGTCTAATTGTCAACAAAGATGGTGATAATTCTACTGTATTATGTGCTGAACTCAACAGGCAATTGTGTGATTTTATCTAGCGTGCTTTTTAGACTCAATTCGCTAAACAATCTGCTAGCTTGGTGTTATCAACATGAATCGTTTTGTATTCAGAACACAGTGAATTTCATGTTGTTTGTACTGTAAATCATTATCGTTGCAGAGTAGAATACCGCGCAACCCTACTATATAGATAATGATGTTGGAGCTACCATGTTGAAGAAAGCGATGAATATTGCGGATTATGATCCAGAATTATTTAAAGCCATTGAAGATGAAACTTGTCGTCAAGAAGAACACATTGAATTGATTGCATCTGAAAACTATACCAGTCCACGTGTGATGGAAGCGCAAGGTTCTCAGTTAACTAACAAGTATGCTGAAGGTTATCCAGGCAAGCGTTATTATGGTGGGTGCGAATACGTTGATGTTGTTGAAACATTGGCTATTGAACGCGCAAAAGAATTATTTGGTGCAACTTATGCCAACGTACAGCCTCATTCAGGCTCACAAGCAAACAGCGCAGTGTTTATGGCGTTGTTACAACCGGGTGATACTGTTTTAGGGATGAACCTTGCTCATGGTGGTCATTTGACCCATGGTTCACCAGTGAATTTTTCAGGCAAGCTTTATAACATCATTCCTTACGGTATCGATGAAGCTGGCAAAATTGATTATGACGAAATGGAACGTTTAGCCATTGAGCATAAGCCTAAGATGATGATCGGCGGGTTCTCTGCATTTTCAGGCATAGTCGATTGGGCTAAAATGCGTGAGATTGCTGATAAAGTTGGTGCTTATTTGCTTGTTGATATGGCTCACGTTGCAGGCTTAGTGGCTGCAGATGTTTATCCAACGCCAGTCCCACATGCACATGTGGTTACCTCAACAACTCATAAAACATTAGCGGGTCCGCGTGGCGGGATTATTATTTCTGCTGCCGATGATGAAGTGTTGTATAAAAAGTTGAACTCAGCGGTATTCCCTGGTGGCCAAGGTGGCCCTTTAATGCATGTAATCGCAGGTAAAGCGGTTGCATTTAAAGAGGCATTAGAGCCAGAGTTTAAAGTATATCAACAGCAAGTGGTTAAAAACGCTAAAGCTATGGTTGAAGTATTTTTAGCTCGCGGTTACAAAATTGTTTCTGGCGGTACAGAAAACCATTTAATGTTGGTTGATTTAATTGGTCGTGATTTAACCGGTAAAGAAGCAGATGCTGCATTGGGCAATGCCAACATTACCGTCAACAAAAACTCAGTACCTGATGATCCACGTTCACCGTTTGTCACCTCTGGTGTTCGTATTGGAACGCCAGCAATTACTCGTCGTGGTTTTAAAGAAGCAGAAGCGAAAGAATTGACCGGTTGGATTTGTGACATTCTTGATGATGCATCTAACGCCGAAGTGGCTGAACGAGTGAAAGGTCAAGTGTTGGCATTATGTGCCCGATTCCCTGTATACGGTTAATCGTCACTTGATGCCTGTTGAAAAGGTTTAGGTTAACCTTGCTCAACAAATAGGATAAACTTTAATGGCCGCTAATTGTTAGCGGCCATTTTGTTTTTTTCTGCAGGAGGTTCAATGCATTGCCCTTTTTGTAGCGCGACCGATACCAAAGTTATAGATTCTCGATTAGTGGCTGATGGTCACCAAGTACGTCGCCGCCGGGAATGTACCGAATGTCATGAACGTTTCACCACGTTTGAAGGCGCAGAATTAGTCATGCCTAGAGTCATCAAACGTGACGGCACTCGACAACCATTCGATGAAGAAAAATTGCGTGGCGGCATGCTACGTGCGGTCGAAAAACGCCCGGTCTCAATTGATGAAATTGAACAAGCATTGACTAAAATCAAATCAACACTGCGCGCGACAGGTGAGCGTGAGGTGAATTCTGAAATGATTGGTAATCTGATGATGGAACAGTTGATGAGCCTTGATAAAGTGGCATATATCCGCTTTGCATCGGTTTATCGCGCATTTGAAGATGTATCCCAATTTGGTGAAGCCATTGCTAAATTGCAAAAGTAATGCTGCTTAATAATATCTGTTTTAATGGTTTTAATGGCATTTAAGCAATAAGAGATTATCTCCCATGTCTAACTGGTCTACCTTTGACACCCAAATGATGAGCCGTGCCATCGCGCTTGCCGAGAAAGGCCGTTATACCACTCGGCCAAATCCTTGTGTTGGTTGTGTCATTGTTTATCAGAATAAGATTATTGGTGAGGGTTATCATCAACGTGCTGGCCAAGGACATGCCGAAGTTAATGCGCTGAAAATGGTGCATGATAATGGCTTGTCTGCTGAAGGTGCCACGGCGTATGTCACTCTTGAACCTTGCAGTCATTATGGCCGCACACCACCTTGTGCTTTAGGCTTAATTAATGCCAAAGTTGCCAGAGTTGTGGTATCGGTGACCGATGCAAATCCACAAGTGTCTGGTCGCGGTATAACCCTGTTACGTGAGGCTGGTATTAACGTTGATGTTGGATTGCTCAGCGAACAAGCCTATGACCTTAATCTGGGTTTTATGAAGCGGATGAAAACAGGACTTCCTTGGATAACGGTAAAGATAGCAGCCAGTTTAGATGGTAAAACGGCTCTGTCTAATGGCGTGTCGAAGTGGATTACTGGCAGTGCAGCAAGAGCTGATGTGCAAAAATACCGCGCTAGTCATTGTGCATTAATCACTGGTGTTGAAACCATTCTTGTCGATGACCCAAGCCTTAATGTGCGCTATGAGGCGTTAGGTGAGTTAACCACTCGCCATACAAAAGATGAAATCTTCCAACCTCTAAGGGTTGTGCTCGACAGTCGCGCAAGATTAACAGCAACACAGCAATTATTTTCAATTCAAAGTCCTATTTTACTGGTTTCTGGCTGTAATTATCCCGAAAGCACCAAAGCTGCATTTCCCGATCACGTATCATTTCTTCAGTTAACGTGTGACTCGTCAGGCAGAATCCCATTGTTAGCTTTGCTAACATATTTAGGTCAGCATACTAATTCTGTTTTAGTTGAAGCCGGTGCTACCTTAGCCGGAGCATTTGTCGCCCAAGGGCTCGTTGATGATATTGTGCTTTACCAGGCGCCTAAACTATTAGGTAGCCACGGACGTAATATGTTGCAGTTACCTAATTACAGTACAATGGAGCAAACGCCGGCACTGCAATTAATTGATGAACGCAACGTTGGACAAGATAAGCGTTATATCCTCAGATATAATCAACCCTATTAATGTGCGTGTTGTTCAGTCCAAAACCTGAGCAACAGCAAAGTTTAACTGCAAAAAGTGAGTATTATGTTTACAGGAATAATCGAAGCCCTTGGCACATTACGTAAAATTGATCGCAAAGGTAACGATATCCGCTTAACAGTTGCCAGCGGTAAGCTGGATTTAACCGACGTAAAGCTAGGTGACAGTATAGCAACCAATGGCGTGTGTTTGACCGTTGTTGAGCGTTTAGGTGATGGTTACGTGGCTGATATATCAGCTGAAACCGTTGACTTAACTTGCTTTAGTCGTTATCAGGTCGGTCAAAAGGTTAATCTTGAGAAAGCGGTTACGGCAACCACTCGATTAGGTGGACACATGGTAAGTGGACACGTTGATGGCATTGCAAAAGTTGAGCAATGCGCTTACAGAGGTAAATCACTAGAGTTTTGGTTATCAGTACCGGCCCAATTAAGTCGCTATATTGCTCACAAAGGCTCGATCACCATCGATGGTGTAAGCCTGACTGTTAATGAAGTTGATGGTGCTCGTTTTAGATTAACGATTGTACCTCACACTGCAGGTGAAACCACGCTGGTGGATTTAAAAGTAGGTGATAGTGTCAATATCGAAGTCGATTTAATCGCGCGTTATTTAGAACGTTTAATGCAACCGGAAACTAACCATGTGCAGCCTTCATCGGGCGTGACCATGGAGTTACTCGCTAAATCAGGTTTTTTACGTTAATCGCGACAGTAAAATACCATTTGTACCCTATACATAATATGCAATACCAATAGATTTAATGCCTAAGGTTTAAATCAAACACTTACTAAATAAAGGTCTGACAATGGCGCTACATAGCATAGAAGAAATCATTGAAGATATTCGTCAAGGTAAGATGGTTATCTTGATGGATGATGAAGACAGAGAGAATGAAGGTGATTTGATTATGGCCGCTGATAAAGTGACGCCAGCAGCAATCAATTTCATGGCAACCTATGGCCGTGGATTAATTTGTCAAACAATGACCAAAGAGCGTTGTCAGCAGCTTAATTTGCCTTTAATGGTTACCAATAATAATGCCCAGTTCTCGACTAATTTTACCGTATCAATTGAAGCGGCGACCGGAGTCACAACAGGTATTTCTGCTCATGACCGTGCCGTGACCGTACAAGCTGCCGTTGCCAAAGACGCCAAAGCCTCTGATTTAGTGCAACCTGGACATATTTTTCCGTTGATGGCACAAGAGGGCGGAGTATTAACCCGCGCTGGCCACACTGAAGCGGGTTGCGATTTAGCGCGCTTAGCTGGCTGTGAACCTTCAGGCGTCATTGTTGAGATTTTAAACGAAGATGGCACCATGGCGCGCTGTCCAGACTTAGAAATATTCAGTGAAAAACATGGGATTAAAATCGGTACTATTGCCGATTTAATCGAATACCGTAACACTAACGAAACTACCGTTGTACGTGAAGCTCAGTGTAAATTACCCACTCGTTTTGGTGAATTTACTATGGTGACGTTTAGAGACACTATCGATAATCAATTACACTACGCCTTGGTTAAAGATGAAGTAAAACCGAATTGTTTGGTGCGTGTGCATTTGCAAAACACCTTTAATGATTTGCTGCATTCTGAACGTGATCAAAAGCGCAGTTGGCCATTAGAAAAAGCCATGGAGCGGATTGCTTCCGAAGGTGGCGTTTTAGTACTATTGGGTAATGATGAACATACAAGTAATTTATTGGCCAAAGTAAAAGCCTTTGAAGCTGAAGATAATGGTCAATCTCCTGCGCCAGCAATGTGGCAAGGAACATCTCGTCGTGTTGGCGTAGGCTCACAAATTCTGTCGAGTTTAGGTGTCAGCACTATGCGTTTACTCAGTTCGCCAAAACGTTATCATTCACTGTCTGGTTTTGGTTTAGAAGTGACTGATTATATAGCTGAATAATTTTGGCTTATGGTAAATTTAACAAATTCATTAATTGCATAGCGCTCAGGGCTTTTGGCTGTGATATCATAACGCCTCTTTTTGCCCCGAGCCGGGTGCTTTAGCTAATTTAGGTAAGATAGAATGAACGTAGTTCAAGGTAATATCGAAGCGAAAAATGCCAAAGTGGCGATCGTAATATCGCGATTCAATAGCTTTTTAGTTGAAAGTCTGCTTGATGGTGCAATAGACACATTAAAGCGTTTCGGCCAGGTCAGTGACGACAACATTACTGTTGTTCGCGTACCTGGTGCAGTTGAATTACCGCTTGCAGCAAAACGTGTTGCAGCAAGTGGAAAGTTTGACGGTATCATTGCATTAGGTGCTGTCATTCGTGGCGGTACACCTCATTTTGAATTTGTTGCTGGTGAATGTAACAAAGGTCTTGCACAAGTTGCATTAGAGTATGATCTTCCTGTTTCATTCGGTGTATTAACTACAGATACCATTGAGCAAGCTATTGAGCGCTCGGGTACTAAAGCAGGCAATAAAGGTGGCGAAGCAGCCCTTAGTTTGCTTGAAATGGTTAATGTACTGCAACAACTAGAACAACAGCTGTAATAGTAGGAAAAGTATGAAACCTTCAGAGCGCCGTAAGGCCCGCCGTTTAGCCGTTCAAGCCATTTATTCATGGCAGTTAAGTAAAAACAAAGTTGCTGACGTAGAACATGAGTTTTTAACTGAACAGAACACTGACGGTGTTGATGTCGCTTATTTTCGTGAGTTGTTAACTGGTGTAGCATCAAAAACATCGCAAATTGATGAGCTGTTAAAGCCGCATCTTGATCGTAATTTTGAAGAAGTGTCACCAGTAGAAAAAGCCATTGTGCGTCTGGCAACTTATGAGTTGACCTTCCGTAAAGATGTGCCGTTTAAAGTGGCGATTAACGAAGGTATCGAGTTAGCGAAAGCGTTTGGTGCTGAAGATAGTCACAAATTTGTCAACGGCTTGCTTGATAAGTTAGTGAAGCATAAGTAACACCAGAACGGTATCTTCGGATACCGTTTTCATTTGTTATTAATTGTTTCAAAATTGAGGTGGACGGTTTACCGTACCAGACTGAATGTGAAAGAATTCCAACTCATTGAACATTACTTCTGCAATAAAGGCCTAAAAAGGCGCGATGTAGAATTAAGCATCGGCGATGACTGTGCGTTAGTGAATCCTGCAGACAATAAATCGATAGCGATTTCTTGTGATACCCTCGTTGAAAATGTCCACTTTTTAGCAAGTATTCCTGCTCATGCTTTAGGTTATAAATCGTTAGCGGTTAACCTTTCTGACCTCGCCGCCATGGGAGCAGAACCAGCCTGGTTTACCTTAGCACTGACGCTCCCCAATGTTGACCAGCCTTGGTTAGCACATTTTAGTGAAGGCCTGTTCGAGATTGCAGAATATTATGGTATTGCCTTAATTGGTGGTGATACTACCCGTGGACCTCGCAGTATCAGTATTACGATTAATGGTCAAGTTCCTAAAGGTACTGCATTAACTCGTGATGGTGCAAAAATTGGTGATTGGGTCTATGTCACCGGCACTTTAGGTGACTCAGCTTTAGGTCTTGATATCCTCAGAGGCGTTAAAACGGTTAACACTGAAGATAAAGAATATCTGATTAATCGTCATTATTATCCAACGCCTCGTGTTTTAGCTGGCCAAGCTCTGCGTACACTTGCCACCAGTGCTATCGATTTATCTGATGGCTTAATGCCTGATATTGGACATATATTAACGGCATCGAAAGTGGGCGCCATCATCGATGTGAATCTAATTCCGTTATCAAACTCAATTAAAGCCAATCTCAGTCATGAAGATGCATTAAGCTATGCACTCACGGGTGGTGAAGACTACGAGTTATTGTTTACGGTTCCAGAATCACAACGCGGCGCAATTGATACCGCGTTAATTCATGCTGGTGTCAAATTTGTAAAAATTGGTCAAATCTGTGCAGGTGATAAATTAAAACTAGTCGAAAATGGGTTGGAATTTAACCCGATTTCACGTGGCTTTGTGCATTTTTAATTGAAGTACTATGAGATTATTATCCCAAGATAAATTCGTAAAAAAGCTGTCTTTAGCCCATCCAATTCACTTTTTGGCATTAGGCTTTGGCAGCGGTAAAGCGGCAAAAGCACCGGGTACCTTTGGTACCTTAGCCGCGGTGCCCATAGTGTTGCTCATGCAACAGTTAAGCTTAACTAATTATCTGACCATTACCTGTATTTGCATGCTCGCTGGCTTTTATATTTGTGGCAAAGCAGCTAAAGATATGGGCGTACATGATCATGGTGCTATTGTGTGGGATGAAGTGGTTGGGTTGATGATCACCATGATTGCAGCGCCTTTAGGTTTTATGTGGTTAGCACTTGGTTTTATACTATTTCGCTTTTTTGATATCGTCAAACCATGGCCTATTCGCTGGCTTGATGCCAAAGTGCATGGCGGTTTTGGGATAATGATTGATGATGTATTGGCGGGAATCTTTTCGTTAATCTGTGTGCAGCTTGCGGTCTATTATCTATAACTGATTATCAATACCTGATTGTAAGTAGCTCATCATAATCAACGATTAGCAAAGAATTATAAATGCACTTATAAATCGTACCTAATACATAAAAAGAGCACATTTGTGCTCTTTTTTGTCGATAATACTCATACTAAATCAGTTGCAGCTACTTACTAGGATGATTTTGCGGTAAGTAGATTCGTCCGCAATTGCTCTAACTCTGTATTCATATTGGTTAAACGTTGTTTGTAATCTGTTCCATAAACAGTGCAATTAAATAGTTTACCAATCGGATTGTAGCGTAACATCCATAATTGCTGAAAATAATTGTCGTTAGCACAATAATTTGGTTCTTTGAGCGTGTGCATCGAGGTCGTTGAAACCGGTTCCTTTACTAAGCTGACAATATACTCAGCCATAAGATTGTCACTGTCTGTTGGCTTAAGCAACGCATAGGCTAACCATTTCTCATAAAAAGCCACGCTATCAGACTGCACTTCAATTAACATTTGTTCTGTAACGTTATGGGCAAAAAGCCATTCTCCAGAAAATATCCGTTCAAAATCACTATCAGTTAATTCGAAAGATGTTTGCCAAGCTGTGACTTTGGTTGCAACAGCTGCATCAGTGGTTTTAGCTAAGGTGCTAGCTAAATTAAGCTGATATTTGATCATGTTAACGGCAATCATATGATTGAGTGTTGAGCGAGATGAGTGATAAACCATATTCCAAAAATGTGCATCTTTGTTTAAAAATGCCACTGTAGCTTGTTGGTCAAGTTTGTTGTCAGATGTCTCTACACTTATTATCGCAGCAAGCTGACGAACATCTCTTAACTTAAAAAGCAGACCCCAATGAGCTTGATTGTTTGGGGTTAAAGACTGTGGTTCTTCTTGCCAATAAGGCATATCTAATAATGTATTATATTGTTGTATATTAGCTTTATGAGCGCCAATGACATTTCTAATACTATCGCTATTATCGCTAATAAATTGACTGCATATTATCAAATCCGTTTGATAACAAGCCGTTTTAAAGTTGTCAGTTAACTCAACTTCTTGCTCGCTGAAGCTGATTAATGGTTTTTTATCATTTGTTTTATCGTCTCCTATTGTGCCTACGATAGTAATTGCATACTCATAGCCATTTTCGCTAGGGTCGATAGGTTGCTGTTTTAGCCAGTTTTCAACTAAAAGAGTGTTAGGTGACTTTGTTCTGTCTGTTGCATTAATGGCCACTAAACAGACAACGGTAAATACCAGTAAGCTACATATTAGCCCGACAAAAATACCCAAGCCCTTTATTACTTTCATCATTATGATTTATCCGTAAATCTATTTTAACTTTACGTTAACATATTGATTTGCTTTTTATAAGTGCATAACGATTATTGCAACAACTCACGGGCATTCGCCAAGGTATTTTCGGTAATGACATCACCACCTAATAAGCGCGCAAGTTCATTCACCCGTTGATCTTTATCCAACGTCTGCATGGTCGTTTCGGTGTTGCCACCTTTATTAAATTTATTCACAAACATATGTTGATGACCATTACCTGCAACTTGCGGCAAATGGGTGACACACAATACTTGAGTTGATTCGCCAAGGCTGCGTAACATACGACCGACTACCGATGCTGTTGGTCCAGAAATACCCACATCAACTTCATCAAATATCAGTGTCGGAGTGGCGACTTTTTTAGCCGTGATCACTTGAATCCCTAATCCAATACGCGATAACTCACCGCCAGAGGCCACTTTAGAAATCGGTTGTAATGGTTGCCCAGGGTTTGTGGTCACCATAAATTCAATGCTATCGCAGCCATTAACTGAAATGTTGTCCGGATTATGATTAATCTGAATGGTAAATTTACCCTTAGGCATATTAAGCTCATGGATAGACTGGGTGACTAGCTTGTCCAATTCTTTGGCATAACGGCTACGACTTTGACTCAGTTTTTGTGCATTGGTTAAGTAGGCATTTCTGGTAGCTTCAAGTTGTTGTCTTATACCATCTAATTTAGTTTCGTCGTCAGCAAGTTCGGCTAATTCACTCATCAATGCTTGATGATGTAGCGCCAGCTTATCAGCACTCACATGATGTTTGCGCGCCAATTGCATTGCCGTTGAAAGACGTTTTTCTAAATAGGCAAAATGTTCTGGATCAAGCTCTAAACTGCTTAAATAACTTTCAATTTCGCTAGCGCTTTCTTGTACTTGAATTAACGCATCGCTGATCATAGTGCTGATAGGCGCAAGGGATTCATCATAGCCTTGAAGCGTATCAGCAATACTGGCCACTTTATTAAGCAGAGATTCTATATTGCCTTCATCACTTTCGGTCAATAAATGCAAACCTGCTTGGCAACGTTCAATTAAATCTGTGCCATTGGCTAAGCGTTTGTGTTCTTGTTCTATTTCATCAAATTCTTCCAAGCCTAAGTTGAACTCATTAAGCTCTTCTACTTGATATTGCAGTAGCTGTTGACGCGAAATACGTTCGTGCTGAGCTTGTTCAAGATGCTTTAGCTCGTTTTCCACTTGTTTGCAGCGTTGATAGCTAGCGCTAACGCTATCGAGCAGTATTTTGTGGTTAGCATAGTGGTCGAGTAGGTTTAATTGATGCTCGCTTTTAAGCATTGCGTGATGAGCATGCTGGCCGTGAATACCAATCAATAAGTGACCGATGGCTTTTAATTGCGTCACGGGCACAGGATTACCATTAATGTAGGCTCTTGAGCGGCCATCACTGTTAATGGTTCGACGTAATATGCACTCATCTTCAGCATCAAGATCGCTATCTTCAAGCCAGCGTTTGGCTAAAGGTACATCATGAAGGGTAAACCTTGCACTCACTTCGGTTTTGGAGGCTCCAGGCCTGACAGTGTTGGCATCACTTCGATTACCAAGGCATAACCCAAGCGCATCGATAGCAATCGATTTGCCTGCACCTGTTTCGCCGGTGATGCTTGTCATACCGGCTTTAAAGTCGAGCTCTAAAAAACGCACGATAGCAAAATTGTTGATGCTGAGTTGGCAAAGCATAATAAATTCCTGTCAATGAAACCACCAAACCACTGTATTGATAAACAGTATATACTGATTTTATATACAGTAAAGTGGTTGAGGAATAATTATCGCTGACTATTTTATCATCTAGATTTGATTGATCATTAAGCAATGGATTTTAAAAGTGTTTCTATTATCGGCAAACTGATAAAAGTGATTAATGTGCCATATAAAATACCTTGGGCGCTGACATTGGCGTTAATTTGGTAGCGGTCGGCCAAAAGGTACACACTTGCTGCTGTCGGTAACGCTGCCAAAATGACTCCCATGGTCAGTAATTCCTTTTCTACGCCGAACAGTTTGAGTAAACCAAAGGCAATTAAAGGTTGAATAATTAGCTTGAGTAAATTGATTAAGTTCAGTTCCGCAATCAAACCAACACTGAACATTTTTGTGCCAGATTGATGTCGTAATGCTTTGGCAAGTACCATTCCTATAGCAAACAGTGCACATGGGCTAGAGGTATTTCCCACCTGATGTAGCATTAAGGCCAAACTATCCGGTAAGGTAATATGCAGTGCTGATAAACCGATGCCAATAACACTGCCAACCACGATTGGGTTTTTATACAGGGCATTAGCCATGATGACGATGGCATGGTCGGTTGATTGTTTATCACGGCTGGCTAGCTCAATTGATACTAAAGCAAAAGCAAACATGAACACCGACAACAAGCTGGCAATCGCTGCAGCGACTAATGCCATTTTATGACCTGGGAATAATAAACTCAGCAATGGAATGCCAATAAATGCGGTATTACCAAACGTAGCATTTAATGCGCGCATGGCGGCAACTGCTTGTTTTTTAGGTGTGCGAATTAGTGATACAACAATCACTAAAGCATAAGTGATGATCATCGCCAGACTAAACCCACCGATAAAGCCCCATTGAATAATGTCTTCAATGCGCGTTTCAGCTAGCACAATCAGTAATATAGCGGGGAAAGCAATGTAATAAACAAACTGATTGAGGATCAAATCGGTGTCTGCTGGCAACAGTCGCATTTTTTGAACAATACTGCCGAGCAGCATAATAATAAATACAGCGATTAGCGGGGTAAGAATACTGGACATCCCTCGCAATTCCTTAGCAAAATGATAATAAGGTCACTTTACTGCTTTTCGATAGGCGGATGCAATTAGGCTAAAGTTAAACGAGTGATTATTTGTCAGATTTTAAGGCTAAATTCGCTTTTGATATTTTCGGTGGAGGTAATATTCCAAGTTCAGAAAAAAAATGCACTTGCCGTCTTAACTCAAATAACGAACCCACTCGTACTTGATTGCCAATCACTAGCGTCCAGTTATCAGTTTTACCATTGGTGTTACTGAAAGTGAAACCTTGATAAAAAATTCTTCTCATGGCGCGACACCTAATAAAAAGCCTGAATAATTTCAGGCTAAATGACGTTTATTGGCAGTAACCGATCCGTGCTACAAGTTTTTGCTACAGGCTAATACCAATATTAGACACACCTGCTTCGATAATATCTTTACGTAAACCTTTAACCAGTTCGCTGGTTATGTCTGGATTGGCTTCGACAATGTCGAGTAACATGCCTTGTAATTCTTTTTCTTGTTCCATTACTGGGTGAGAAAAAACAAACTCATCGAGTTCTTCATCCATTAATGACTCATCGCTAATAGCTTCAATATAATTGGCGACAGTACTTGATGATAACTTACTGATGTTAGTAATATCTTCTTCAATTTTTCCATCTATCGCACCCATTAAGGTGGCAATGGCTACAGCCGCATCCATGGCGGGATAAGCACCATAGGCTTCAAACTCGCTAGGATCAGGGGTGTTTTCATCGAGGCGCTGTAAATGCACATCAATATTGAACTTAAGCTTTTTGTCATATTGGCTTTGCCATAATAACTCTAGCGCAGTACTTAATACCTGCGGTTGGCCAAATTCACATACTTCAGAAAATAATTGATAGTTTGGGAGCATTCTTTGACACAGTGCGAGTGCAAAAAGTTGCTTCTGAGGTAACGACAATGCCTTTAGGCGTTTAAAAAAACCGGTTTTACTGGTCATTGGGAACATCCACTGATAGCTGGTTTATCACTTGATTTGCAGCTGATTCTACCTTAGTTAACTCATCAAGTAACTCTAGTATTTCAGGTTCTAGGTCATCGATGTCAATTTTATGCTTTAATGCTGACTCAATATCCCGGCAGAGCTTTTGTGTTGTCGGTACACCGCAATAACATGTTGCACCATGCAGTTTATGCACTGCCTGCAACAGTGTCTCTGCATCTCTGGCTATTAATGCTTTATCGATAGTTGCGGTTGTTTCCGGTAATGAATTAACTAACATCTTTAACATGTCTAAGGCTAAATCAGTTTTCTGGTTTGCTTGGGTTAAACATAAATCCCAATTGAGAACATGGGTGTCGAAATGAGTAAATTGAGGTTTAATTATCCAGCGGCTGATAACGCTTTTTAGTGATAATTCATCAATCGGTTTAGGCAAGAAACCATCCATACCGCTAGCTAAAATATTCTCACGCTCTTCTGCTATAGCATGTGCCGTTACTGCAATAATCGGCGTATTACGGTTGAGTGATTCTGAACGTATTTGCTGGGTTGCGGTTATGCCGTCGGTTCCTGGCATTTGAATATCCATGAAGATTAGGTCAAATGCTTGTTTTTTAGCTTGTTGAATCGCATCGGCGCCATTATTAACGGTCACCACATTGTCGACTAGTTCTTTGAGCAAAGTATCAATTAACTTTAGATTGGCCATGTTGTCGTCAACGGCTAATACTGATGCATTGAGGCGTTGTGTTACATCAAGATTTATTTGCTCAGGTAAACTGACAAAAGTAGAAGGTACTGGTGGATATATTAAATGATGCGCTAGGGTAAAATCGCTCACTGGGGTGCTGAGCAACACATCTGCGTTGACTTTTAGCACATTGATTATCATGTCTTGGTCTAGACAGTCATGTAATAAAATCAGACAGTCGGTATGTTGTTTGGCTTGCTGTAATAAATGGATAAAAGACGCATTGTCGGCAAAACCATGGCAGCTCATGATGATGTAATCAAATTTGCTGTTTTTAGTTTGTAACACGGAGGTGAGATTTTCTGGATTGGCCACATTAGTGATAATTAATTGCCACGACACTAAGCGGCGATTTAATGTATCGCGGGTTAATTCCCGTGGTTCATATAATAAGATTGATTTATGTTGCAATGCATCAACCGGCAACACTTCGCCAATTTCAAATTGACTGATCCCAAGTGGCAGAATAAACCAGAAATTTGAGCCTTTATTGGGGGCCGAGGTAAAGCCTATCTGGCCACCCATCTGGTTGATTAAGCGTTTAGTAATCACTAAGCCCAATCCTGTGCCTCCAAAGCGACGTGAAATGGATGAGTCGGCTTGACCAAATGCTTGGAATAAATATTCTTGCTGACTCTCATCAATACCAATACCGGTGTCAATAACTTCGCAGCGCAGGGTAATGTTATCTTCGTCCTGACCCACTAAGTGTATTTTGAGTATGACACTGCCTTTGTCGGTAAACTTAATAGCGTTACCGACTAAGTTAGTAATAATCTGGCTGACTCTCATCGCGTCGCCACTGACACTTTCTGGCACATTAGCATCAATGTCGATAACCAGTTCTAGGCCTTTCTCTTGTGCACTACCGGCAATAATAGTCAGGGTTTCAGTTAGCGTTTCTCGCAGTGCAAAAGGCATTTTTTCTAATATCATTTTACCGGCTTCAAGTTTAGAGAAGTCGAGAATATCGTTAATAATACCCAGTAGGTTACTGGCGCTGCGTTCAATGGTTTTTATGTAGTCGAGCTGGCTAGTATGCAGAGGTGTTTTTAATAACTGTCTTGCAAATCCTATGACACCATTGAGTGGTGTACGTAACTCGTGCGACATGTTGGCTAAGAATTCTGATTTTATCCGACTCGCTTCAAGCGCGCGTTTTTTGGCAATATCGAGCTCAACGTTTTGAATTTCAATCTGCTCGAGGGTTTCGCGTAAATCAGAGGTTGCTTGATCAATATTTTGCTGCATTTCATCGTGATATTCTGACAATGAACTTGCCATTGCGTTGATCCCTCGTTTGAGTAGATCCAGTTCCCCAATCAAGTTGCCTTCTAGGCGAGTGTCGAGTTTACCTTCACGAATTTTGGCTACCACTCGCACCATTTCGGTAATGGGGTAGTTCACGTGTTTGACTAAGCGGAAGGTAAAAAATAGGTTAAATTGCACGCCGATTAATACGATAATAAACGCCGCTATAGCCGCTCGATGTTGTTCGAGCAAGGCGTTCTCTTTATTTAGTAATACTGATATGTAGCCTAATATTCGCTCTTGTTGATTATTGTAAATTGGCGCAACGACACCATTGGTAGAGGCATTATTATCGATGTCGCTGTTACTTTGACGATTTATACTGGCAACATGTTTTTGTTCTAACCCAGTATGGGATATTATTGGCACACGAATGACTAAGGTATCGCCAATCGTTTCATGTTCTGTACCGATTAAGTTTGCCAGCGTTTGTTTGTAACGCATCGTTTCAAAATCTTTGTGGTAGTGCGAAGTGACAAATAGTTGGTTTTCGGCATCAAAAACAGCAATAGATAAGATTAGCGATGCATTGTTTATCTGCGAGGCGGCGAGTAAAAGTTTAGTTGATTCACGGTCTTGAGTGATAATACCAAATTCACTGGCAATGGCTAATGGCTCAACAATGTTGCTGCCTTTTTCAATTAAGGTTTGTTCCAATTCATAAAAGCGGTTTATCGTGAAATAACTTCCAAGTAGAATACCCACTACAATAGTGGGCGCTAACGCAAGTACCAGAACCCAAGAGCGTAGGCTGTATTTGGTCATATTGTTGGCACTTTTCATGGCTGTTAGGTATATCCCTGTTACTAAATCGCTGTTATTCCGTCTAGACTGCCAGATATGGCGCACTCTTGACTAGTTTTTTATTCAATACCTGAGGCCGAAATGGCACAATTTTTCCAAGCAAAACCGAACAAATCTAAGCAATTATCAGCAAAGTTAAGCCTCAGTGTCACTCAACTTGACCATTTAGGTGCAGGCATAGCGCAACATCAAGGCAAAATAGTGTTTATTCCGGGAGTCTTACCGGGAGAGACCGCTACGGTGCAATTTGTCGAACAAAAGAAAAGCTACGCTAAAGCCAAGCTCATCAATATTGAGTCTGCATCGGCTAATCGAATCAAACCTCATTGCCCACATTATCAACAATGTGGCGGTTGTGATTTGCAGCACATGGACACTAATGCGCAACGCGAGCATAAGCAAACCGCCTTGGTTGATTTAATCAGCAAGCTGTCGAGTGCTAAAGCCATTGATGCTGATATTATCGCTGACCCTATAGTGGGTGAGGCCTGGCATTATCGCCGACGCGCAAGATTGGCCACATTATTTGATAAAAATACTCAGCGGTTACAACTTGGGTTTCGCGCCGGAAATAGCAATAAAATTGTTTCCATTCAGCAGTGCCCAGTGTTATCTGAGTCATTGTCTGCTTTGATTACTCCATTAGCGGCTAATTTAAATCAACTTAAAGCTAAGGCCAGTTTAGGGCACGTTGAACTCACCCAAGCTGATAACGGTAATTTTGCGGTAGTAAGAGTGACTAAAGTGTTGCCAGCATCTGATATTCGCTGGTTAACGGGCTTTGCCGAAAAACACCAGCTTAACTTATTATTGCAAGATGATGCTGGTCAATTAACCCAATTGTTCCCCTTGCTGCCTGTTGTTGATGCCGCGGGTGATGAAGCTGTCGCGTTACCTTATTATCATCTTGCACAGGAGGCTGTTTGTTGTTCATTCACTCCTGGTAATTTTGTCCAAGTTAATGGTGCTATTAATCAGGCCATGGTCGATCAAGCCATCCAATGGTTAGACCCTCAACCAGGTGAGCGTATTTTAGACCTATTCTGTGGTGTGGGTAATTTCAGTTTACCGTTGGCATTAAAGGCAGCAGAAGTCATTGGTGTTGAAGGTGTGCCTGAAATGGTGCAACAAGCCAAGCAAAACGCTGTCGACAACCAATTGGATAATGTGACTTTCTATCATGCGGATTTAAGTGCTGATCTATCGACACAAACATGGTTAGGCAAAATTGATAAACTGTTGCTGGACCCTGCTCGAGCAGGTGCTTTTGAAAGTTTACAATGGTTACAGAAAATGCAACCTAAAAAAGTGGTGTATGTTTCATGTAATCCGGCAAGTTTAGCGCGTGACAGTAGTGTATTATTAGCCAGTGGATATCGAATTGCCCAAGTAGGATTAGTCGATATGTTTCCGCAGACGCATCATATTGAAGCCATGGTGTTATTTGAATTAAATATTTAAACAACGATTTTTTAGCCGCTTACGATAGGTATGCTAAAAAATTAGCCAACTGAACGCTATTGAATTGACAAAATAATATTGCGCTTCAAGATAGGTTGTTCAGTTGGTGTTAACACCATATATGCACACTATGCCATGTGCATATGGTTGGATGTCAGTCGGTCATGCGGCTAAGGAAGGGTTCATGGTATCTGTTCGCGAAGCACATTTTAATACGCAAGTATTCCAATTAGATGAGTGGGTCGCTCGTTATCTCGACGACAAAGATGATGCTCAGAAGTTATTGGTATTGATCCAGCAAGTTGAGGCCTTACCGGTTAGAAACAAACTGGCCCATACTGAGCTGCTTGCGCGTGCTCGCGAAATGATCGAAATCTTAGCGCCGCTGAATATGGACATCGAAACGCTACAAGCCGCAGTATTATTTTTGCTATTCGATGCTGGCGTTCTCAATGACGAACAAATCCTAGAGCAATACGGTGAAAACCTTGCAAGGTTAGTTGCCAGCGTTGTGACCATGAATGCCATTGGCGCATTAAAAGTCAGTCAAAATTCGCGCGATGCCGAACCTCAAATAGATAACATCCGAAAAATGTTATTGGCCATGGTTGAAGATGTTCGTGCCGTAGTGATCAAATTAGCCGAACGTGTATGCTTACTGCGTGCGGTAAAAAACGCCGATGAAGAAACTCGGGTATTATTAGCACGAGAAATTGCTGATATTTATGCGCCATTAGCAAACCGCTTAGGCATTGGTCAATTAAAGTGGGAGCTTGAAGATATTTCTTTTCGCTACTTGCATCCAACTGTTTACAAAGACATTGCCAAACAGCTTGATGGTAAACGTGTCGACCGCGAAGTGTTTATCGACAAGTTTGTGACTCAGTTGCAGCAGCGTTTAGATAGCGATGATATTCGCGCCAAAGTGTACGGCCGCCCGAAGCACATTTACAGTATTTGGCGAAAAATGAAGGGCAAAGATCTCAAGTTTGATGAGCTTTTTGACGTCCGAGCTGTACGTATTGTCACCGAAAGATTACAAGATTGCTATGGCGCGTTAGGGGTTGTGCATGACCTTTGGCACCACATTCCGCGTGAGTTTGACGATTACGTTGCAAATCCAAAACCGAACGGCTATCAATCTATTCATACCGTAGTTGTTGGTCCTGAAGGCAAAACCGTAGAAATTCAAATTCGTACCGAGGCGATGCATCAAGATTCTGAACTTGGGGTTGCCGCGCACTGGAAATACAAAGAAGGTGCCAGCAATACCAAACAAACGGGTTACGAAGAAAAAATTAACTGGTTGCGTAAAATTTTACAGTGGCAAGAAGATGTCGCTGAAAGTGGTAATTTGGTTGACGAAGTCCGTAGCCAAGTATTTGAAGACCGAGTCTATGTATTTACCCCAAGTGGTGAAGTCGTTGATTTACCTTTAGGTTCTACCGTACTCGACTTTGCTTATTATATTCACTCTCAAGTGGGTCATAAGTGTATTGGTGCAAAAGTCGACGGCCGCATTGTGCCATTCACTTACCAAGTTGAAACGGGTGAGCGCATTGAAATTATCACGTCAAAAACACCCAATCCAAAACGTGACTGGCTCAATCTTAATTTAGGTTATATCAAGTCGTCACGTTCGCGTTCAAAAATTCAACATTGGTTTAAGCAACAAGACCGCGATAAAAATATTGCCGCGGGTAAAGAAATGCTTGAGTCTGAATTAGCCCGAGTGGGTCTTAAAGTTAAAGATGCGGCAGTGGCGGTAGAGCGCTTTAATTTAAACTCTATGGATGACATGCTGGCGGCTATCGGTGGCGGCGATTTACGCTTAAATCAAGTGGTTAATTTTACCGATACCAAAATTCGCAAAGTAGAAGACACTGACGAAAACTTACTTGAAGACATTATAAAGAAAGCGTCGCATAAGCCTAAAAAGTCGAGTAAAGGCCAAGTCGAAGTTAATGGTGTTGGTAATTTAATGAGCCACATTGCGCGTTGTTGCCAACCCGTTCCCGGCGATGAAATTTTTGGTTATATTACTATGGGACGGGGTATTTCTGTGCACCGTAGTGATTGCGAGCAAGTGAAAGAATTAATGCGTGCCCACCCAGAACGCAGTGTCGATGTGATTTGGGGTGAAAACTACTCTGGTGGTTATCGTATTCGCGTTAGAGTACTTGCCCATGATCGCAGTGGCTTATTACGAGATTTAACCACAGTGCTAGCGGCAGAGAAATCCAATGTGATGGCCATGAGTTCATCTTCTGATGTTAAAAGCCAAACGGCCACCGTAGAGCTTGAACTTGAATTGTATAATTTAGATGGTTTATCACGGATTCTCGGTAAACTGTCGCTTGTTGATGGTGTGATTGAGTCGCGTCGATTATAACGTAATTAACATCATGGACTTATCTTGAAGGCATCTACTTGTTAGGTGCCTTTTTCATTAGATTTTATCTTTACAATAGAGGACCGTTTCTGTGGCAGATATTCAATCGTTACTGACCATCATGCAGCAATTGCGCAACCCCGAGTCTGGTTGTCCTTGGGATCAAGCGCAAGATTTTGCCAGTATTGTGCCCTTTACCTTAGAAGAAGCTTATGAGGTTGTTGATACTATTGAGCGACAAGCATGGGAAGAGTTACCTGATGAACTGGGCGACTTATTGTTTCAGATAGTGTTTTATTGCCAATTAGGGCAAGAGCAAGGTAAGTTCGATTTTTCGACGGTAGTGGCGCGAATTAGCGATAAGCTTATTCGCCGTCATCCACATGTATTTGCTCAGTCAGAAAACAACGTTGTTGGTGCCATCACCAATACTCACGATTTAAGCCAAGCGTGGGATTCGTTAAAAGCCAATGAACGTCAGCAAAAAAAATTGCACTCAGCGTTAGATGATATCCCTCAAGCATTACCCGCGTTATCTAGAGCACGAAAAATTCAACATCGAGTGGCTAAAGTTGGCTTTGATTGGGCCGAGCTTGAGCCTGTTGTTGCCAAAATACATGAAGAAATGAATGAAGTACTGGTAGAAGTTAATCTACGACATCAAGACCCTGAATTTTATCAACCGAGAATTGTTGATGAAATGGGCGATTTATTGTTTGCTGTAGTGAACCTTGCTCGTCATTTAAACGTTGATCCTGAACAAGCACTACGTCAAGCCAATCATAAATTTGAACGTAGATTTAGAGGGGTTGAGCAATGTGTAGACAATAGTGGAAAACCGATACAACAGCATAGCTTGGAAGAATTAGACCACTATTGGAATGTGGTAAAACAACACGAAAACATAAATTAAGCTAAAATTAGCGCGTTTAAGTTTGTCGAAACGAGGTGGCTTTGCTATAATATCGCCCCGTCCTAGTGCTTTCTTACAAGCACGTTTTTTCCAACACATTTTCTCAGGTTCAGCATGACTACAAGGTATATCTTCGTTACTGGTGGCGTTGTTTCATCACTAGGTAAAGGCATTGCAGCAGCTTCGCTCGCGGCAATTTTAGAGGCGCGTGGCCTCAATGTAACCATTATGAAACTTGACCCCTATATTAACGTCGATCCGGGTACCATGAGCCCAACTCAGCACGGTGAAGTTTTCGTGACTGAAGATGGTGCTGAAACCGATCTCGATTTAGGTCATTACGAACGTTTCATTCGTACTAAAATGAATCGTCGCAATAACTTTACTACTGGTCGTATTTACGAAGAAGTGATTAGTAAAGAACGTCGTGGTGATTATTTAGGCGCAACCATTCAGGTTATTCCACACATTACTAACGCGATTAAAGAAAAAGTGTTAGCTGGTGGTGAAGGCCATGATGTCGCGATTGTAGAAATCGGTGGCACGGTAGGTGACATTGAATCATTGCCGTTTCTTGAATCTATTCGTCAGTTAGGTTCTGAATTAGGACGCGAACGTACACTATTTATGCATTTAACCTTAGTGCCGTTCTTAGGCGCTGCAGGCGAAATTAAAACCAAGCCGACGCAACACTCTGTTAAAGAGTTGCGTTCAATTGGTATTGCACCGGATGTACTGGTTTGTCGTGGCGACCGTGCAATTCCTGCCAATGAAAAAGCTAAAATTTCGTTATTCTGCAACGTAGAAGAACGTGCGGTTATTTCATTAAAAGACGTTGATAGCATCTACAAAATCCCTGCGTTATTACGCTCGCAAGGATTAGATGATTTAGTCATCAAACGTTTTAATTTAGCGTGTAACGAAGCTGATTTGTCTGAGTGGGAAAACGTTATTTATCAAGAAGCCAATCCAAATGGTGAAGTCACTATTGGTATGGTAGGTAAGTACATTGAACTCCCTGATGCATACAAGTCGGTGAATGAAGCATTAAAGCATGCAGGCTTAAAAAACCGTGTAACAGTGAACATTAAGTACATTGATTCACAAACAGTTGAAGCTAAAGGCGAAGAAGTATTGCAAGGCCTAGACGGTATTTTAGTACCAGGCGGCTTTGGCGAACGTGGCGTAGAAGGCAAGATTTTTGCTGCCAAATTTGCTCGTGAAAACAATCTTCCGTACTTTGGTATCTGTTTAGGTATGCAAGTAGCATTAATTGAATTTGCTCGCCATGTAGCAGGTTTAGAAGGTGCGCACTCAACTGAGTTTAATCCACAGACACCTTATCCGGTAGTGGGTTTAATTACTGAGTGGATTAATGAAGAAGGGGATGTCGAAACGCGTCATGAGTCTTCAGATTTAGGTGGCACTATGCGTTTAGGCGCTCAGCTATGTCATTTAAAAGAAGGCACAAAAGCGGCATTAGCCTATGATTCTGCAACCTGTGTTGAACGTCATCGTCACCGTTACGAAGTGAATAACAACTACATCGATCGCCTAGAAAAGGCCGGCTTAGTGTTTAGTGGTTTATCATCTGATCGTAAACTGATTGAGATGATTGAATTGCCTAATCACCCATGGTTCGTTGCGAGTCAATTCCACCCAGAATTCACCTCAACACCGCGCGACGGTCATGCATTATTTGAAGGGTTCATAGCCGCTTCTTATGCGTATCAAAAACGCGATATCGATTAATGAATCAGCCGCTAATGTATCCATTAGCGGCTTTTTTATTCAAGATACTTGCGTTAGATCATATAATCGCATTGATGGCGTGTAACTGCAGTGAAAACTAAGTTGATGCAAAGTCTAATTCGATTTATCCTAAGCACTAACCGATTTAAAATTACTAAACTGAAAGTTATATACCAATAAATCTGCTTTTTTAAGTCTGTTATGTATTTTTATTGGTATTAACTTTTTATTTCTTTTAATTTTTTAATTTACTTACACAAAGTACGAGGGAATTATGGCTAACATCATTAAAGTGATTGGTCGCGAGATTATGGATTCGCGCGGTAACCCAACTGTAGAAGCAGAAGTGCATTTAGAAGGCGGTTTTATTGGTATGGCTGCGGCACCATCTGGCGCATCAACCGGTAGTCGCGAAGCATTAGAACTGCGTGATGGCGACAAAGCACGTTACTTAGGTAAAGGTGTTCTTAAAGCGGTTGCTGCTGTTAATGGCCCAATTGCTGAAGCACTAAAAGGCAAAGATGCATTGGCTCAAGCTGAACTTGACCAAATCATGATTGACTTAGACGGTACCGAAAATAAAGCAAAATTTGGCGCTAACGCCATTCTTGCTGTTTCTCTAGCAGTTGCAAAAGCTGCCGCTGCGGCTAAACACGTCCCTTTATATGCTCACATTGCTGATCTAAACGGTACACCAGGTGTTTACTCTATGCCTCTTCCAATGATGAACATCATCAATGGTGGCGAGCACGCCGATAACAGCGTTGATATTCAAGAGTTTATGATCCAACCTGTTGGCGCTAAAACTTTCCGTGAAGGCCTACGTATGGGCGCGGAAGTATTCCACAGCCTTGCTAAAGTACTTAAAGCTGACGGTCACTCAACTGCGGTTGGTGATGAAGGTGGTTTTGCTCCAAACCTAGCATCTAACGAAGCTGCACTTGCTGCAATTAAAGTTGCTGTTGCCAACGCCGGTTACGAGCTAGGTAAAGACATCACGTTAGCGATGGATTGTGCTGCTTCTGAATTTTACGACAAAGAAGCCAACATCTACGATCTTAAAGGTGAAGGCAAGAAGTTTACTTCTGAAGAATTTAACTTCTTCTTACAAGGTCTTACTGAACGCTACCCAATCGTTTCTATCGAAGATGGTCTGGACGAGTCTGACTGGGATGGTTTTGCTCACCAAACTAAACTAATGGGCGATAAAATCCAATTAGTAGGTGATGATCTATTCGTAACAAACACTAAAATCCTTAAGCGTGGTATCGACAACGGCATCGCTAACTCTATTTTGATTAAATTCAACCAAATCGGTACTTTAACCGAAACATTGGCTGCAATTAAAATGGCTAAAGATGCAGGTTTTACTGTTGTTATCTCTCATCGTAGTGGCGAGACAGAAGATTCAACGATTGCTGATTTAGCTGTTGGTACCGCGGCTGGCCAAATCAAAACGGGTTCACTAAGCCGTAGTGACCGTGTTGCCAAATATAACCAATTGCTACGTATCGAAGAAGCTCTAGGTTCAAAAGCACCATACAACGGTCTTAAAGAAGTGAAAGGCCAAGGATAATATTTTTGCTTTAGCTTAAAAAGGCCACCACTCGGTGGCCTTTTTTGTTGTACTATAACGGACATATTTTCTAAGGATTACTTCGACATAAGTTAATATTATGAAGCAACTAATATTTTTACTGATTTGTTTATTGTCACTTTTACAGTACCGGCTTTGGTTGGGCGATAACAATTTGTCAGAATATGTCTTATTGCAAACCCAAATAGCAGGCCAAGAACAAAGTAATGGCAAGCTTGTCGCTCGAAATCAAATTCTTAAAGAAGAAATTATCGATTTGAAAAGTGGCACAGAAGCCATTGAAGAACGTGCCCGTAACGAATTAGGTATGGTGAAAGACGGCGAAACGTTTTATCGGGTCGTGGGTAGCGAACTACGTGAACGGAACCCATTTAATCGTTAACGCAGGTTGCACAGCAGGTTTAACCCTCAGTCATATTACTTTAAATATTGGTACTGCATATATGTCAAACAATCCTCGTTCCATTATTGCAATTGTGCCTGCTGCAGGTGTTGGCAGTCGCATGGGGGCTGACAAACCTAAGCAATATTTAATGCTTGGCCAACAAAGCATTCTCGGCCATACATTAGATACATTGTTAGCTCACCCTGATATAGCTCAGGTTATTGTTGCATTGCATCCACAAGATAATTATTTTAGCCAATTGCCACAATCTAAACATCCTAAGTTAACCCAAGTTGTTGGTGGTGGAGAGCGTGCTGATTCTGTTTTAGCTGCGTTAGACTATGCGCATAGTCATAATCCAGATGCGTGGGCTCTCGTTCATGACGCGGCAAGACCTTGTGTAACCCACCAAGATATTACCCAATTGATTGAGTCGGTAGCTATTCATCCTCAGGGTGCCATTCTTGCTGCACCCGTTCGCGACACCATGAAGCGCAGTAACGCCAGTGGTCATATTGTTCATACTGTCGACCGCTCGTTGCTATGGCATGCATTAACGCCGCAGTATTTCCCGGTCTCGATTTTACGAACCCACTTATCGGCAGCATTAGCGGCGCAGGTACCTATTACTGATGAAGCCAGTGCCATGGAATGGGCTGGTATTATGCCGGGATTGGTTAATGGCCGAATGGATAATATCAAAGTGACTCATCCAGATGATTTACAGTTGGCAACTCTGTTTCTGGCGCAACAATAATTAACTGAAATAACCACACTCGTTAATATTAGTTCAAAGCAAGTTAAGATAAGGTTTTTAAATGAATATTCGTATCGGTCATGGTTTTGATGTACATAAATTTGGCGGTGATAGCCCATTGATTTTAGGTGGTGTTACTGTTCCTTATGACTGTGGACTGATTGCCCATTCTGACGGTGATGTTGTACTGCATGCCATTAGTGATGCGATATTAGGGGCGATGGCGTTAGGTGATATAGGTAAACATTTCCCTGATACTGATGCTAATTTTGCTGGTGCCGATAGTCGAGTGCTATTAAGACACTGTTATCAACTTGCACTGCAAAAGCAGTTTGTTTTAGGTAATCTAGATGTCACCATTATTGCTCAAGCACCTAAGATGGCACCCCATATTGAAGCCATACGTCAGTGCTTAAGTGCTGACTTACAAACAGATATCGATAATATTAATGTTAAAGCGACGACTACCGAAAATCTCGGTTTTACTGGACGTAAAGAAGGCATTGCTGTTGAAGCTGTTGTGTTGATGAAGAGCCAATAACCTACAAAATATAGAGAGTTCTGTCACATGAAAGAATTACATTATCTATTTGGTAAACCAATAAGCCAAGCTGATTTACGTACCAATAACAGCGACTTTATTGTTAAAGAAATTTTGCCTTTTACCCCAACAGGGGAAGGCGAGCATCATATGCTTCATGTACGTAAAAATGGCATGAATACCGTATATGTTGCTGAAATATTAGCTAAATTTGCTAAAGTGCATCCCAAAGAAGTGACCTATGCCGGTCAGAAAGACAAAAATGCTATTACTGAACAATGGTTCGGCATACGTATTCCTGGTAAAGAAACGCCAGAGTGGACAGAGCTAAATGACGATAAATTAACCATTCTGTCGAGCAGTCGTCACAGTAAAAAATTGCGTATTGGCGCCTTACTTGGAAATCGATTTGTACTGACATTGCGTAATATCAATGATACTGCCGATGTCGAATCTCGTTTACAGCAGATAGCCAAACTCGGTGTCCCCAATTATTTTGGTGAGCAACGCTTTGGCCATGATGGTAAAAACCTGATCTTAGGTCGACAAATGCTCAGTGGTGGTCGAAACATAAAAGATCGCCATAAGCGCAGCATGTATTTATCGGCCGTGCGTTCCAATATATTCAATCAGGTAGTGTCATTTCGTTTAGCTAATCATCAGGTCGATACCGTCGCTGGCGATTGCGTGATGTTAGCTGGCAGTAAAAGCTATTTTACCGCCGAAGTATGGGATGATGTTCTCAACAGCCGCTTAGCTGAAAAAGATATTCAACTTTCAGCTCCTCTTTGGGGACGGGGAACACCATTAGCACAAGGTGAGGCATTAGCTTTAGAGTTAACGCCATTAGCTGAATTATCGGCCGATTTACAGGGACTCGAAGAAGCGGGTTTATCGCAAGAGAGACGGCCATTATTACTTGAGCCTCAAGGAATGAAATGGCAGTTTGATGCTGATACGCTCACACTTGAATTTGTGTTACCTGCAGGGAGTTATGCCACCTCGGTGTTACGCGAGCTCGCTGATTACCAAGATGTCCAAGAGTCGCAACGAAAAGTCATGGTTGCTGAGCAACAAGCACAAACAAATGAAGAGTGTTAATTAATGATTAATATTTTAGTCAGTAATGATGATGGCGTGAGAGCTCCCGGTATCATTGCATTAACCCTCGCATTGAGTGAGTTTGCGCAAGTATTAACTGTCGCACCGGATCGTAATTGCTCTGGTGCGAGCAATTCATTAACCTTGACTAATCCATTAAGAATTAATAACTTAGAAAATGGCTATGTTTCGGTTAATGGTACACCGACAGATTGTGTGCATCTCGCGATTAGGCAATTGTGTCAAACCGAACCTGATATTGTCGTTTCTGGTATTAATGCCGGGGCGAATATGGGGGATGACACTTTATATTCAGGCACTGTTGCAGCTGCAATGGAGGGACGTTTTTTAGGTTTACCTGCTATTGCTGTGTCACTGGTTGGAAAATCATTAATCCATTACGATACAGCAGCTGTTTACGCAGCCAAAATTGTAAAAGGGTTGCTGCAACATCCTATTAGTCGTGATCAAATTTTGAATGTTAATGTTCCAGATTTACCTTTAGCACAAATTAAAGGGATTAAAGTTACCCGTTTAGGAGCGCGACATAAAGCCGAAGGTATGATAAAAACCCAAGATCCAGCGGGTAAAGATATATACTGGCTTGGTCCTGTTGGCAGTGAACAATATTCCGGTGAAGGGACTGACTTTGGTGCTGTAGCTGCGGGATATGTATCTATAACGCCACTCACGGTAGACTTAACGGCATACAATCAACTTGATGGATTAGCCGATTGGATAATAAAAATATGACTCGTGTAGCTTCTACATCAGCAATGAATTTGGCCAAAAAGCTGGCCGAGGCAGGGATTCGACATCCTGCGGTATTGCATGCTGTAGCAACAACACCACGTGAATTGTTCCTTGATGGTGCATTAGCTCATAAGGCGTATGAGAATACGGCATTACCTATCGGGCAGGGACAGACAATTTCGCAGCCTTATATTGTGGCTCGAATGACTGAACTGTTGCTGCAACATAATCCTCAAAAAGTGTTAGAAATTGGCACTGGTTCAGGTTACCAAGCCGCTGTTTTAGCATCGTTAATTCCAGAGTTATTCACAATTGAGCGTATAAAAGCATTACAAATACAAGCTCGTCAAAGACTAAAACGTCTAGATTTACATAATGTCGCATTCAAATATGGTGATGGTTGGCAAGGGTGGTCAAACCGTGGACCATTTGATGGCATAATGGTGACCGCTGCTGCTGCGACAGTACCTCAAGCATTGCTTGAACAATTATCCGAACATGGAGTATTGATTATTCCGGTAGGAGAAGACACCCAGCAATTACTCAAAATTACCCGCATTGGACAGACATTCAAATCTGAGATAATAGAGGCCGTTAAATTTGTTCCTCTCATTAATGGAGATTTGGCTTAGTTAACACGATACAAATGAACTTTATCCATTATTGATATTTTCGTTTGGAGTAAGCTTATTTAGCTTAACAATCACCTATTTCCCCGTTAAGGACTTTGTTTGATGAATACCGGTTGGCCCAACTTTGTGGTCTTAGCAATCATGCTCACTGGATGCAGCTTTCAAGCTGATCGTCCCGCACCGGTAGACAGCTTATCGTCAAAAAATCATGGTCCTCGGTATCATAAAGGCTCATTAAAAACCGATAAATATAAAGTACAGAAAGGTGACACACTTTATTCAATAGCTTGGGGGGCTGGACGTAATTTTGTCGAAGTTGCCCGTTTGAATCGTTTATCGGCTCCTTATACTATTTATCCTGGTCAAACGCTTAATTTAGCCACTACAAATAATAGTCAATCGGCACCTGCTCGAGCATCCCAACCTTCTGTTAATTCAGTACAAACCCAAGCCGTTACTAAACCCTATATTTCGAGTTCGAATAGTTCTATATTAAAAACAATCAAACCTACGGTTGCGCCAAACCCAGTCCCAGCAGTCGTTTCAGTCAGAACGAAAAAAGATCTTGATCACAAAGTGAAGCCTGCGTATTCTGTAACAACTACCCAACAAACAATTAACCAAAGTGCGAGTGGTTCTGTCGCTAATTTGCTACAGCAAGTTCAGCAATGGCACTGGCCAGTTAGAGGCCGAATAGTGGGATATTTTTCGGCATCAGAACAAGGCAATCAAGGTATAAAGATTGCTGGTAATCGCGGCGATATTATTAAAGCCGCAGCAGATGGGAGAGTCGTGTATGCCGGTAATGCACTGCGCGGGTATGGCAACTTAGTTATTATCAAACACAATGATGATTTTTTAAGTGCTTATGCGCATGCCGACACGATATTGGTTAAAGAAAAGCAATATGTGAGTGCAGGACAAACAGTTGCAAAAATGGGCAGTACCGGGACACACCAAGTTATGCTTCACTTTGAAGTACGATTTCATGGTAAGTCTGTCAACCCATTACGATATCTACCTAAACAGTAATTGTTTAGCAACATAAATAACGGAGGATAAGCAAGTGAAGTAGATTAAATACCACAAATTAGGTTTGGGAGAGCAATTATGAGCCGCAAAAATAATACTGCTTCAGCAGAATATCTTGTCGATCTAGCTAAACAACCACCAGAAGTTGCAACCGGTAAACGAGATTTGGTGCAACAACTTGATATTGAAGAAAAAGTCCAAGATGACTTACAAAAAAATTTAGACGCTACTCAATTATATTTAGGTGAAATAGGTTTTTCTCCGCTACTGACAGCAGAGGAAGAAGTGTTTTTTTCACGTAAATCCCTCAAAGGCTGCGAAAAGTCTCGCAACCGCATGATAGAAAGTAACCTCCGTCTTGTTGTTAAAATTTCCAGGAGATATAACAATCGTGGTTTAGCGCTGCTCGATCTGATCGAAGAAGGCAATTTAGGCTTAATTCGAGCGGTTGAAAAGTTTGATCCTGAGCGTGGTTTCCGTTTTTCCACTTATGCAACGTGGTGGATCAGACAAACCATTGAACGGGCGATCATGAACCAGACTCGCACTATCCGTCTACCAATTCATATTGTAAAAGAATTAAATGTGTACTTGCGTACAGCAAGACAGCTTGCCCAAAAACTTGATCACGAACCGACCGCAGAAGAAATCGCCGAAAAGTTAGATGTGTCGACCGGTGATGTTAGCCGTATGCTGAAGTTAAACGAAAGAATTACTTCGGTAGACTCGCCTCTGAGTGGCGATAATGAGAAGGCATTATTAGATGTTATTGCTGATGATGATTCCGTTGGCCCTGATTATCGGGTACAAAATGAAGATTTATCTAATTCGATAGTGGGCTGGTTAAACGAATTAAACACTAAACAACGCGAAGTGTTAGCAAGACGTTTTGGTTTACTCGGATATGAACCTTCAACATTAGAGAATGTCGGTGCCGAAATTGGTTTAACACGTGAGCGTGTACGTCAAATTCAAGTCGAAGCGCTTAAACGCTTAAAAGACTTACTTGGGGCGCAAGGACTGTCGGTTGAAGCATTATTCAGAGATTAATGGATAGTGAACGTTTATTGTGAATATTAGGCGGTTGACTATCACCAACACACAAATGATATGTCATCATTAATGTGTCAATAAGGTCAATTAAGGTATTGCGATATTAGGGTTAAAACCTATATGAGCATTTTAATTTTGCTCATGCGCTTAGGTTTATCCTACTAATCGCCAACTTAATTTAAGCGTTGTGTAGTGGCAACTTGACGATATAACCTAGGTATTACTGATGGTATTTTAATACTGTTGGTTCATTTCATCGTATTTCAGGGGCGTTACTCGTTTGATGTAACACCTAATACGTCATTGAAATGGAAGCCTTTACAGGCTTCCACAGTTCAACAATTCACTTGGCCAGTTATTTTCGTAGCTCGGTGCTCGTGTGACTTAATCGCTTCAACTCATATAAATAATCTAACGCCTGTTTAGGTGTCAACTCGTCTGGATTAATTTGGGCTAACTTTTCCAACACGGGTGAGGTCTCTGGTATCGGAGGTAATAAGTTCATACTTACTTGAGTTGGGTTCTGTTGAGATAACGTCATATCTCGGTTTTCAAGTTGATGAAGCTTATGTTTTGCCGCTTTAATGACTGATGCCGGCACACCCGCTAGGGCCGCAACTTGTAGGCCATAACTTTTACTTGCCGCACCTTCTTGTACCGAATGCATAAAGGCAATTGTGTCGTCGTGTTCTATTGCATCTAAGTGAACATTAATGACTGACGGTAACAGCTCGGGCAATTGGGTTAACTCAAAATAATGAGTAGCAAATAATGTCAGTGCACTGACATTTTTGGCTAGATATTCAGCAGCAGACCAAGCGAGCGCTAAACCATCATAAGTCGAGGTGCCGCGACCTATTTCGTCCATCAACACTAAACTGTTTGCAGTAGCATTATGTAAAATATTAGCCGTTTCGGTCATTTCAACCATGAAGGTTGATCGGCCCGATGCCAAATCATCTGATGCACCAATACGGGTGAAAATTCGGTCGATTTCACCAATTTGAGCATGGTCTGCTGGAACGAAACAGCCGATATGTGCCATCAATGTAATCAATGCAACTTGACGCATATAGGTAGATTTACCGCCCATATTCGGGCCTGTGACAATAAGCATTTGGCGCTGCGGTGTTAACGCTACCGGATTAGCAATAAATGCTGCTTGGCTAACTCGTTCAACGACTGGATGGCGGCCCGCTTCAATATTAATACCAATATCGTGGGTCATTTGTGGGCATTGATAATTAAATAATTGTGCTCGTTCGGCAAAGTTACTTAATATATCTAACTCGGTAGCAGCCGTTGCAAACTGCTGTAATTCTTGTAATTTAGGTAACAATAAGTCAAACAGTTGTTCCCACAGTTGTTTTTCAAGCGCAAGTGCTTTGCCTTGGCTTGAAAGTACTTTTTCTTCGTATTCTTTCAATTCTGGGGTGATATATCGTTCGGTGCCTTTGAGTGTTTGACGACGCTGATAGCTCAGTGGCACTCTATCTGACTGTAAACGGCTCACTTCAATATAGTAACCATGAACTCGGTTATAGCCGACTTTTAAGGTGTTAATCCCCGTTTGTTGTTTCTCACGAGCTTCAAGTTCGACTAAATAATCACTGGCGCCTTCACTCAACTTACGCCATTCATCTAACTCATTATTATAGCCAGTACGGATAACGCCACCATCACGAATTAACATGGGAGGGTTGTCTACAATAGCGCGTTCTAATAAATCATGTTGTTCAGGGAATTCACCCAGTAATTGCACTAACGTATTTAATCGAGGTTGTTGGCATGTTGCTAATGTTTGTTGGATTTCAGGCAGAAGCGTTAGTGCTTGCTTTAAACGTGAAAAGTCACGTGGTCTGGCACTGCGTAGTGCTAAACGAGCCATAATACGTTCGATATCACCTAAGCTTTTTAGTTGCTCATGTAAGGTTTGATATAAGTCTTGTTCAATGAGTTCACTGACTGCGCTATGGCGATATTGAATAGTTTGACGATTGCGTAATGGTTCATGTATCCAGCGTTGTAACATACGGCTACCCATAGGGGTTGCGGTATTATCTAATACCCATGAGAGGGTATTTTCTCGCCCGCCAGATAAATTTTGAGTTAACTCTAAATTACGTCTAGTTGCGGCATCTAAAATAATAGATTCAGATTGATTAAAGCGCACAATCGAGTTGATATGTGGTAACGCCATCTTTTGGGTATCTTTTACATACTGCATTAAACAACCTGCAGCTTGTAACGCCAATCGTGCATCAGTAATACCAAAACCGTGCAAATCTTTGGTGCCAAATTGATTGAGCAGTAAATTAATACACGTGTCGTAATCAAACTCCCACTCTGGGCGACGACGGATGCCTTTCATGTTATTGATTAATAACATGTCAGCAAAATCTTCACTGTAAAGTAACTCTGCTGGATTTGTCCGCTGTAATTCGGCTTCTAAAGCTTCACGAGTGGGTAATTCTGCAACAACAAAACGACCAGACGAAATGTCTAAAGTCGCGTAACCAAAACCGCTTTTACCCTGATACAGTGCTGCCAATAAATTGTCTTGTTTTTCTTGCAGTAGAGCTTCGTCAGTTAAGGTGCCAGGGGTAACAATGCGCACCACTTGGCGCTCAACAGGGCCTTTTGATGTGGCTGGATCACCAATTTGCTCACAAATGGCTACAGACTGACCAATGTTAACTAATTTTGCTAAATAGCCTTCGACAGCGTGATATGGAATGCCTGCCATGGGAATCGGGTCACCGCCGCTTTTTCCACGAGCCGTCAGTGAAATACCCAGCATTTCAGAAGCGCGTTTAGCATCATCGTAAAACAGCTCATAAAAATCACCCATTCGATAAAACAATAACATATCAGGATGGGCCGCTTTTAAGCCCAAATACTGGCGCATCATCGGGGTGTGTTTTTCTAAATCGCTGGTATCAATCACTGTCATTATGAACACTTCACTATTAATCAATCGTAGGACGTAAATCTTATGGGGCTAATCTTAACAATATTTGCCCCCAGCGTATAAATAGATTCAAACAAAAAATTTTATGAGGATAAAATATTGATGTAAATGATCAATTCTCAAAGGTTTAAAAAAAAATCAGCTCAGCACTTGATACTGTATGACTATACAGTATACTGATGAACATATTGAAATGATTCACGTCACTTCACCTAAGTCGAAATAGCATTTTACTAAACGTATTGAATGCCTTAAGAGGGTTTTATAATGAAGGTTGATCCAAATAAAGAGAAAGCACTAGCCGCCGTTTTAAGCCAAATTGAAAAGCAATTTGGTAAAGGCTCAATTATGAAGTTGGGCGAAGATCGCACAATGGATGTTGAAACTATCTCTACCGGTTCGCTTTCATTGGATATCGCACTCGGTGCGGGCGGTTTACCAATGGGACGTATCGTTGAAATTTACGGTCCAGAATCATCAGGTAAAACGACGTTAACTCTTGAAGTGATTGCCGCAGCGCAACGCGAAGGTAAAACTTGTGCGTTTATTGATGCTGAACATGCTCTTGACCCAATTTATGCGAAAAAGTTAGGCGTAGATATTGATAACTTACTTTGTTCACAGCCAGATACAGGCGAACAAGCGTTAGAAATTTGTGATGCGTTAACTCGTTCTGGTGCTGTAGACGTTATTGTGGTCGATTCTGTTGCAGCGTTAACGCCAAAAGCTGAAATTGAAGGTGAAATTGGTGATTCACATATGGGCCTTGCCGCTCGTATGATGAGCCAAGCTATGCGTAAGCTGGCTGGTAATCTTAAGCAATCAAATACTTTGCTTATTTTTATTAACCAAATTCGTATGAAAATTGGTGTGATGTTTGGTAGCCCAGAAACAACTACCGGTGGTAATGCACTAAAGTTCTACGCTTCAGTACGTTTAGATATTCGTCGTACCGGTGCCATTAAAGACGGCGACGAAGTTGTCGGTAATGAAACCCGCGTTAAAGTGGTTAAAAACAAAATTGCGGCTCCATTTAAGCAAGCTGAATTCCAAATCCTTTATGGACAAGGTATTAACCGTACTGGTGAGTTAGTCGATCTAGGTGTTGCGCACAAGTTAGTTGATAAAGCGGGTGCTTGGTATAGCTACAAAGGCGAGAAAATTGGTCAAGGCCGTGCTAATGCAGGTAAATTCTTGACTGAAAACCCCGTCATTGCCAGTGAAATTAATACCACTTTACGTGCGATGTTATTGAATGGTGGTGCTAATGCATCAGATTCTAAAACAGAAAGTGATGAGAATATTGACCTTGAAACGGGTGAAGTATTCTAAGCTAGTCAGTCAGTTACATCTATCGCGGTAGCGCATCTTGCGCGCCGCGAATATTCCTCGCTAAAAGCCCCTGTTGTTTACACCCTAAAAACGATAACCCTAAAAATTATAACGCTAAAAACTGCAACGTTAAAAACTGCAACGTTAAAAACGTTGATATGTGAAAAATCTCTAGTACTCGATTATTGTCAATCTCAGGGTTATTGAGTCATATCCGGTACTCTGCGTTACTTTGAATAATCCCACATAGCTTTAATGCCCATACTTTTAATGATTTAGTTCTGAATTATTTAGCATTTTAAATCACACTATTTGCCAAAAAATCTATTAGTTCTGCAGTTACCTTTTTCAATTGGTTTAAAAGCTAATGTGTTACTCCTAACCACGCTCTTTTTATCGTGATAGCGGAGGTTTATCTGGTTAAATTAGAGGGCATTGAGCTCACTTCAAATGTGGATAACAGACCTAACACTCGACAACAAAGGTTTGTTATTAATCTGCAATCTCAAGCTGACCATTTGCTTACTCACAAGGCAGTCTTACCGCCAGCAACGAGCCAATTGCCTGTGAATTTAACGTCGTTAGTTGGGTAACGGGCTGTTCGGGAGGTGTTTATTAGCTCGAGTTGAGCTTAGTTAACCTTAGTCGGTGAGATCGCTTATCAATAACTATTATTATCGGTTTATGCTCAGAGGATAATCGAGCCACTCATCTCGCATGTTGACGTAAATTCAGTATATAATGCTTACATTTACAGGCTTGCATGCCAAGCTCGTTACTTTCGTATTTTCTATATTCAGGGCCATTTCATGTTTCAGACTACAGCAGAGTTAAGAAGCGCTTTTTTAAAGTACTTTGAAGATAACGGACATCAGGTTGTTGATAGCAGCTCGCTTGTTCCCACAAATGACCCAACACTGTTATTCACCAATGCGGGTATGAACCAGTTTAAAGATGTGTTCCTCGGCATGGATAAACGCAATTACACCCGAGCGACAACTTCACAACGTTGTGTGCGCGCAGGTGGCAAACATAACGATTTAGATAACGTGGGTTATACCGCTCGTCACCATACTTTTTTTGAAATGTTAGGCAACTTTAGTTTCGGCGATTATTTCAAAGAAGATGCAATTCGTTTTGCATGGACCTTCCTAACCGAAACACTCAAACTGCCAAAAGAACGCTTATGTGTCACTATTTATGAAACAGATGATGAAGCATATGATCTTTGGACTCAAAAAATAGGCGTGCCAGCGGAAAACATGATCCGTATTGGTGATAACAAAGGCGGGGCTTTTGCGTCAGATAACTTCTGGCAGATGGGTGACACCGGTCCTTGTGGTCCTTGTAGTGAAATTTTCTACGATCATGGTGATCATATTTGGGGTGGCCGTCCTGGCACGCCTGAAGAAGACGGTGACCGCTTTATTGAAATTTGGAACATTGTATTTATGCAGTACAACCGTCAGGCCGACGGTGAAATGTTGCCATTGCCAAAACCTTCTGTTGATACTGGTATGGGTATTGAGCGTATTGCTGCGATTATGCAAGGCGTGCATTCAAACTACGAAATCGATATTTTTAAACAACTTATTGCCAAAACAGCTGAAATTATCGGTGTAACTGATTTAGAAAATAAATCTCTGCGTGTTATTGCTGACCATATTCGTTCATGTGCATTTTTAATTGCTGATGGTGTTATGCCATCAAATGAAGGTCGTGGTTATGTGTTGCGTCGTATTATTCGTCGTGCAGTTCGTCATGGTAACAAGCTGGGTGCTCATGACGCATTCTTCTACAAACTTGTGCCAACGCTTATAAGCGTAATGGGCGATGCCGCCATTGGTTTAAAACAAACTCAAGCTATTGTTGAAAAAGCCTTAAAAGCGGAAGAAGAGCAGTTTGCTCGCACTCTTGAGCGCGGTTTAGTTATTTTAGACGGCGCGTTGAATAGCTTGCAAGGTGATACTTTAGATGGTGACACCTTATTTAAACTGTATGACACCTATGGTTTTCCTGTCGATTTAACTGCAGATGTTTGTCGTGAACGTGATATTAACGTTGATGAAGCTGGCTTTGAGTCAGCAATGGCTGAACAAAGAAGCCGTGCACAAGCTGCAGGCAACTTTGGCGCTGATTATAATAGCCAATTAATTATCGATGCAGAAACCTCATTTAGCGGTTATACCGAGTTAACTGGTCAGCCAAACGTGATTGCTTTATATGTTGACGGTAAAGCGGTTGATACCGTGATAGCGGGTCAGGATGCTGTCGTAGTATTAGACAACACACCATTTTATGCTGAATCTGGTGGGCAGGTTGGTGATAAAGGCCAGTTGACAGCTGAAGGCGTAGTATTTGCCGTTGCCGATACTCAAAAGTTTGGTGCAGCTACCGGTCACCAAGGTCAATTAGCTCAAGGTCAGTTAGTCATAGGCCAGCAGTTAACCGCACAAGTGGATAAAAACTTACGTCATCGTACGCAATTAAATCATTCTGTTACTCACTTATTGCATGCTGCATTACGTCAAGTGTTAGGCTCACATGTGTCTCAAAAAGGTTCACTTGTTAATCCTGAACGTTTACGTTTTGACTTTGCTCATTTTGAAGCGGTTAAGCCATCAGAATTGAAGGCTGTCGAAGATTTAGTTAATACCCAAATTCGTCGTAACCATGAACTTTGTACCACTGAAATGGGCATTGATGAAGCCAAAGAAAAAGGTGCAATGGCACTATTTGGTGAGAAATACGATGACCAAGTACGTGTTGTCACTATGGGTGATTTCTCTATCGAACTGTGTGGTGGTACTCACGTTGGCCGCACTGGAGATATCGGTTTATTTAAAATCACTTCTGAGAATGGTATTGCTGCCGGTGTGCGTCGTATTGAAGCTGTAACAGGTATTGCTGCAATGGCTTATATTGCTGATCAACAAGCCATGTTAGATGAGGCTGCACAACTACTAAAATCAGATAGTGCTTCGGTAGTCGCTAAGTTAAAAGCTCAGCTAGATAAAGTGAAGCAATTAGAAAAAGATTTATCTCAATTAAAAGATAAGTTAGCTGCTGCGGCCAGTGCTGATATGGCCGGTGATGCGGTAGAAATCAATGGCGTTAAACTTTTAGTTAAACAACTTGATGGTATTGACCCAGGTTCACTACGTGGTTTACAGGATGAGCTGAAGCAAAAGCTAAAGTCTGCGATTATTGTGCTAGGTACTGCTAAAGACGGTAAAGTTAATTTAATTGCTGGAGTCAGCAACGATTTAACCAAGAAGGTCAAAGCGGGTGAGTTAGTCGCAATGGTTGCACAGCATGTTGGCGGTAAGGGCGGTGGTCGTCCTGATATGGCACAAGCTGGCGGTACTCAACCTGAGAATCTAGCCGCAGCATTAGCCCTTGTAGAGCCCTGGGTAAACGAACGTTTAAGTTAATAAAATCTGTAGATTAGCGTTTTTTTGGCAATTGAGTCATAAAGTCTAAGATATGCGACTTTATGACTTGAGTGCTATGAATAGATTTGGCATAGTGAACTAACTTGCTAACAGTAAAAGCGTTTAAAAGGGTTGCTAGCGTTGGGCAATGCTTATTATTGTACTTATATGTAGTACTCTAATGTTGTATTGGTTTTCAATTCCTATCGTTTTTGTTATTGGTTTGCCGTATTGGATTGTTTAGTAACGGAGTCTTATATCGTGAATATGAATAATTTACGGTTGATCTCGTTTTTAAAAGACGACTAATCGTCAAGTTTTATGATTTCCTAAGAGAATTTGCTTTATAAACTGATGTATTCACCAATTGATACTATGATTTTATGTAAAGCAGACCTTATAATGAGCGCATATTACGGACAAAGCGTGTTATGCAGATTGAACTTAAAGGAGCAATCGAATGCTAATTTTGACTCGTCGAGTAGGCGAAACATTAATGATTGGTGATGAAGTCACCGTTACTGTGTTAGGTGTTAAAGGTAATCAGGTACGTATTGGTGTTAACGCACCTAAAGAAGTATCTGTTCACCGTGAAGAGATCTACCAACGTATTCAGTCTGAGAAGTCAGGTACCCCTTCTGAAGGTGGTAATTACTAATTTCGACAGATGATGTCGATATCATTAAAGCCAGCATTTGCTGGCTTTTTTGTTTTTGTATTGCAGTGGCATTACCGCTTTAGTTTAATCAGCCCTTATTCGTTAACCTCTGCTCGGAATTTTCACTGTCATCAAACTGTCCTTTGTTTATGCGATTGCTTCAATTAAAAGACCCGCTAGTTACGTGTCATTTCGCTGGGTTAACCCAAATACAGAGCTAAATTTAGAACCAAATTCAAATAATAACGAGTCAATTTAAATATGAGTGACCAGTAAACATTCTACGCTTATCAATTTACCCATCTGTTATTCTGCGTTGAGGTTACATTAGCTCTAGCGTAGAGTACCTCACAGCTCCAATTTAAGGTTGTTGGTGTAAGCAGGACAATTTCCCCTTAAGTTGATACAAGACTGAAGTGGAATGAATGAGGCTCTCACAAAGCACTTTTTAACACACTGATTCAGTTTGTTAAACGCATCCATAAATGAGTCGTCATTTATTTACCATCTGACTAACGTATTTATTTTACTCGTGTTGAATTATCACTGGATGCTATTTGTAGCTAACAATTGGTATCAAACCATTTTTTTTAACGAGTCATTATTTAAATGTGCTTAATTCATCTTGATTATAGCGTTGTAATGGGAATCGTTGATCAATACAAATCCCATCGTAATCTCGTGCAAGCTATAGCAAATTAACCTTCCTAAATGGCATTATGCGGCTATTGTCGATATTGGTTAATATGATGTTGAATTGTAATAGTGAGTATAAATTACCCAATGACTAGGCTAAGTTGTTTAAATCAACGATGTGTTTAATTATATCTTTGGTTAAAAACCTTAAAACGCTTGTCGGACGAACAGAGGTTTAATGAGATTATGTCTGTAAATTAAAAAGAATATTCATCAAAAAACGACTGTTTTCATCAAGATTTGAGTCTATTATCTCCAATGTGCTTAAAAACACTCCAAATGAAGTTAGGTTTCCTAAAAAGGGTTTGACTTATTTTCATCAAACAGTAATATGTGCGCCAAGAAACGGAGAGGTGGCCGAGTGGCCGAAGGCGCTCCCCTGCTAAGGGAGTATGGGCTTTAAATCCCATCGAGGGTTCGAATCCCTCCTTCTCCGCCATTTCTTACAATAGATATACGATGCGGATGTAGCTCAGCTGGATAGAGTACCTGGCTACGAACCAGGCGGTCGGAGGTTCGACTCCTCCCATCCGCACCATTATCTATTAAAGTGTTAAACATGAATGCGCGTGTAGCTCAGCTGGATAGAGTACCTGGCTACGAACCAGGCGGTCGGAGGTTCGACTCCTCCCACGCGCACCATTTCATGTTTCACTAAAAACCCAATTTATGCGCGTGTAGCTCAGCTGGATAGAGTACCTGGCTACGAACCAGGCGGTCGGAGGTTCGACTCCTCCCACGCGCACCATATATTGCGGAGAGGTGGCCGAGTGGCCGAAGGCGCTCCCCTGCTAAGGGAGTATGGGCTTTAAATCCCATCGAGGGTTCGAATCCCTCCTTCTCCGCCATTCATTAAATAACGTCACGCACATGAAGTGCAGACGATAGCATTATTTATGAATGGCTTGTTTTACCGATTTTGCGCGTGTAGCTCAGCTGGATAGAGTACCTGGCTACGAACCAGGCGGTCGGAGGTTCGACTCCTCCCACGCGCACCATAATAAAAAGGCCCTGCATCAATGCAGGGCTTTTTTTTTGCTTAATTTTCATTGTCTTTCTCATCTTACTGCAACCGCTTTATCTCATAAAAATTTGATTTTCACATCTTTATTCACTTATTACTCATGTCATGTTTAATCATCTATTTCATCAATTTGTTAAACCAATAAAGTGTGAGTGATTTTTATCATTGAATTATGAATTTGTTAATTTTAAAGTGAATATAGTGATTTTATTGATGATTCATCAGGTTATTATCATTTTTTTTATATTTTATTGATTTTTTTTAATTGGCTCTCTCTATTTTGGTAAGACCAATTTACAAAAAGATAGCATTGTTGGTGTAAATTGTTTATATTTTGTGACAGGATTTTAGGTTTACAAACTCAGTTTGCGGTTTTTACCATGAAATACACCTTCATTGAATAAGCGTTGATTTTGAATATTTATGCTTTTTGAGTAGTCAAGTTATGTCTGTAGTCGTTAAGGATGTTGTTGTCTTGGTGCACGTTTTGTGACATTGCACCGTGATAGCACATTGAGGGACGGTACAGAATAGTCAACGTATTGGTTTGATGTTTAACAGATAAAGTGAGGACACATGACATCGATATCTGAGCAGTTATCCGATGCGCTAGGCATTATGGTAATGGGCATGGGCTTAGTATTTATTTTTTTGAGTATCTTAATCATCGGTATTGGTATTGTTGCCAAGCTTTTTCCGGCCCCAGTAGAGGTTCCTACGCTAGCAACGGTAAGTGCTAATGTGCCTAAACATACCGTCTTAGACCCTAAGCTGGTTGCCGCTATTACCTCTGCGATACATCAATACCGCGCGAAATAAATTTGGAGTCATTATGAGCAAGCCATTAGCATTAACCGATGTCGTCCTGCGTGACGCACATCAATCATTATTGGCAACACGTTTACGTATTGACGATATGTTACCTATAGCACCGTTATTAGATAAAGTAGGCTTCTGGTCACTTGAGTCTTGGGGCGGCGCAACTTTTGATTCATGCATTCGTTATTTAGGCGAAGATCCATGGGATCGTATTCGCGAATTGAAAAAATCCATGCCTAATACCCCGCAACAAATGTTGCTTCGAGGCCAAAATTTATTAGGTTATCGACATTATGCTGATGATGTCGTTACGCGTTTTGTAGAACGAGCTCATACCAATGGCGTTGATGTATTTCGTATCTTCGACGCAATGAATGATGTCCGTAATCTTGAAACCGCGGTTAAAGCGGTTAAAAACGTGGGCGGCCATGCCCAAGGCACCATTTCATTTACCACTAGCCCTGTTCACAACATTGATACTTGGGTTGATATGGCTAAACGCCTAGAAGACATGGGCGCAGATTCTTTATGTATTAAAGATATGGCGGGTTTACTTAAGCCAATGCAAGCTTATGACCTCATTAGCCGCTTAAAATCACAAACGGACTTAATGGTGTCGATGCATTGTCATGCTACAACGGGCCTAAGCAGCGCTACATATCAAAAAGCGATTGAAGCGGGCGTTGATGTGCTTGATACCGCAATATCTTCAATGAGCCAAACCTACGGCCACAGCGCTACCGAAACGTTAGTGGCAATGGTTGAAGATACCGACAGGGCAACCGGTTACGATATGGTGTTGCTAGAAGAGATAGCAGCCTATTTTCGTGAAGTGCGTAAAAAATACGTCCGTTTTGAAGGTGCACTAAAAGGCATTGATTCACGTATTTTACGTGCTCAAGTACCTGGCGGCATGCTAACCAATATGGAAAATCAATTAAAAGAGCAGGGCGCAGCAGACAAAATGGATGCCGTGCTTGAAGAGATCCCGCGGGTACGTGAAGATCTTGGTTTCTTACCTCTCGTTACCCCAACATCGCAAATTGTTGGCTCACAGTCGGTGATCAATGTGCTGATGGGTGAGCGTTACAAGTCGATGACCAAAGAGACCGAAGGTGTACTAAAAGGCGAATATGGTGCGACGCCAGCGCCAGTTAATGCAGAACTACAAGCCAGAGTGCTAAAAGGCGAACAGCCTATTACGTGTCGTCCAGCCGATTTAATTGCACCAGAATTAGATAAGTTACGTGTCGAGCTTGCCGAAGCCGCCAAAGAGCAGGGCTTTAGTTTAGCTGCAGAATCAGATGACGATGTAATGACTTATGCGTTGTTCAATCAAATTGGTCTTAAGTTTCTTAAAAATCGCGGCAATCCGGATGCGTTTGAACCTGTCCCAAGTGCAGATGATTTACAAGTGAAAGCCGATAAAGGCCCACAAACCTATACCGTCGATGTCGATGGTCAACATTTTGTGGTTGAAGTGAGTGAAGGTGGTGAGATTGGTCACATCGCGCCAGCATCAGCTGCACCTATTACGGCAGCGTCTGCAACGGTCGCCTCAGCGCCTACGGGTGAGATTAAGTGCACCATGGCCGCGCCGTTATCGGGAAATATTTTCAAAGTGTTAGTCAGTAATGGTCAAGCGGTTAAAACCGGTGACGTGATCATTATCCTGGAGGCGATGAAAATGGAAACCGAAATTCGTGCTCAACAAGATGGTGTTGTAACTCAGTTAGCGGTTAAGCAGGGTGACAGTGTAACTGTAGGTTCAACATTGTTGTCATTAGCATAAGAGGTCGAAATGGAAGGATTATTGGCTTTTTGGGCTGAAACGGGTGTCGCTAACTTTACTGGTGGCCAACTGCTAATGATGGCTGTTGGTTGTTTATTGTTATTTCTAGCGATAATTAAAGGATTCGAACCGTTATTGTTATTACCTATCGGATTTGGCGCCATATTAGCCAACATTCCTAATGCAGGTTTTACCGATGAAGGTGGCTTACTGTATTACGCTTACCATGTCGGGATTGAGACTGGGGTATTCCCATTACTCATCTTCATGGGGGTGGGTGCATTAACTGATTTTGGTGCGCTAATTGCTAACCCTAAAACACTATTGTTAGGGGCTGCGGCGCAATTTGGGATTTTTGCCACTTTACTTGGTGCTATTGCCTTAAATTGGGTACCTGGGTTCGAGTTTAGTATGCAAGATGCTGCAGCTATTGCCATTATTGGTGGAGCAGATGGTCCAACGGCAATTTTCTTAGCCTCTAAACTAGCGCCTGAATTGTTAGGTGCTATTGCTGTTGCTGCATACTCATACATGGCGTTAGTGCCATTAATTCAGCCGCCGATCATGAAACTGCTAACCACTAAAGCCGAACGTGAAATTAAAATGGAACAATTGCGTGAAGTCAGTAAGAAAGAGAAAATTATCTTTCCACTGATGGTGCTAGGGTTAACCATTTTATTTTTACCTGCAGCAACCCCATTAATTGGCATGTTCTGTTTGGGCAATTTAATGCGCGAATCGGGCGTAGTGGATCGTTTATCGAAAACGGCGCAAAACGAGTTAATCAACATAGTGACTATCTTTTTAGGTCTTGCTGTTGGGTCTAAGCTATCAGCAGATCAATTTCTGCGTATCGAAACGCTAGGTATTTTAATCCTTGGCGCGGTTGCGTTTAGTATTGGTACTGCTTCTGGGGTATTGATGGCTAAATTAATGAGTAAGCTCTCTGGCGGAAAAATTAACCCACTTATCGGTGCAGCAGGCGTTTCTGCTGTGCCAATGGCTGCACGAGTAGTGAATAAGGTAGGTTTAGAGGCTAACAACCAAAACTTCTTACTCATGCATGCTATGGGACCTAACGTAGCAGGTGTGCTAGGCAGTGCTGTTGCTGCAGGTGTTTTGCTGGCAGTACTAGGCTAAAACTTACCAGATGATTCAAAAGCCAATGCCTTTGCGTTGGCTTTTTTGTTTTTATCTACTGGTACAAAATTACTTATACCTCTTTTGATGCATATTGGTGCACTTAAACTGTTTTATTGCACTGTAGTAGCATTACGTTATTTAATTGTTAAAATTAAAGTTATTCAAAATCAACCTGTTAATGTTTTGGCATGAAAAATGGATAGCAAAGGTTGTATATTTGATGAGCCATATCCAGTCTTTTTAGACAGTACAGGTTATCAATTTTACAACTAACTGACTGATAAATAGTATTTAATAAATTCAATTTTAGCAAAGGCGCTATCGAGATATTCCTAAATGGATATCCGAAGCGCCTTTTTTTATTGTCAATTTTCATCACGGGGAAATAATATGAACTGGAAAATATCGTTAACTCAGCAGATTAAGTCTTTATTACTGGGGGTCAGTATTGGGGCAAGTTTGTGTATCAACACTGTAAGTGCCGAAGTGGGCTTTCCTGAAAAAGAAGAGCTCAGGTTTGGTTTTATCAAATTAACTGATATGGCACCTATTGCGGTTGCTTATGAAAAAGGTTATTTCGAAGAAGAAGGTTTATACGTCACGATTGAAGCGCAGGCAAATTGGAAAGTGTTACTCGATGGTGTGATTGATGGTCGATTAGATGGGGCCCACATGTTAGCGGGTCAACCAATTGCTGCAACAATTGGTTACGGTACTAAAGCGCACATTATTACCCCATTTTCGATGGATTTAAATGGTAACGCGATTACGGTATCAAACGACGTTTGGGCCAAAATGAAGCCGCACATTGCTAAACAGGCAGACGGTTTTCCCGTTCATCCCATTAAAGCTGATGCACTAAAGCCCGTAGTAGAAGAATTTAAAGCGGCTGGTAAGCCATTTAATATGGGTATGGTGTTTCCGGTTTCTACACATAACTATGAATTGCGTTACTGGTTAGCCGCTGGTGGGATTCATCCTGGGTTTTACGCACCTCATAAAGGAGATACATCAGGGCAGATTGATGCACAAGCTTTGCTGTCGGTAACTCCGCCCCCACAAATGCCCTCGACACTGGAAGCGGGCACAATTAATGGCTATTGCGTTGGTGAGCCCTGGAATCAGCAAGCTGTGTTTAAAGGCATTGGTGTACCTGTGGTGACCGATTATGAAATTTGGAAAGATAATCCTGAAAAAGTGTTTGGTATTACAGCCGAGTTTGCCGAAAAATATCCAAATACCACTATACGCCTTACTCGTGCGTTGATCCGCGCCGCTAAATGGTTAGACGACAATAACAATGCTAACCGCCCAGAAGCGGTAAAAATACTGTCTCAATCTAATTATGTTGGTGCTGACTATGAGGTGATTGCTAATAGTATGACGGGTACGTTCGAATATGAAAAAGGCGATAAGCGCGCGGTTCCAGACTTCAATGTATTTTTTAGGCATCACGCAACTTATCCATATTACTCAGATGCGATTTGGTATTTAACTCAAATGCGCCGTTGGGGCCAAATTGAACAAGATAAATCTGACGATTGGTATAAAGACATCGCCGCAAAAGTCTATCGTCCAGATATTTATGCTAAAGCCGCGCAATCACTCATCGACGATAAGCTCATCCCCGCAGCTGACTTTCCAGATTTCAGTAAAGAAACCGGTTTCAAAGCACCGCAAACTCACTTTATTGATAACTTAGTTTATGACGGCAGCAAGCCTAATGCTTACATTAATTCATTTGTAATTGGATTAAAGCAAGGCGACAAGCTGTAACAACCCGTTAAGGAGTCTTGGATGAACAGTCTTTATTCTATTGCACAAAATCGCTTAATTGAACGAGGCAACATGGCAGTTGTTATGCTGAAAATAGCCGAGTTAAGTAGGGCGATACTATTACCGTTTATCGGCATTGCGATATTTTTAGCTCTGTGGGCGGTGACAGCTAATAGTATTGAAACCTCTTTAGGTAAGTTTCCGGGACCGGTTGCTGTCGTGTCGCAATTTGACAATTTGTATCAGGAGCATATAACTGAGCGCGAAAAGGCCGAGGCTTTTTATCAACGTCAAGAAACACGAAATGAGGCGCGTGTTGCTAACGATCCAAGTTATGTCGCCAAAGTACGTGCTTACACAGGTAAAGAAACTTTTTGGGATCAAATTGTCACTAGTCTAATTACCGTCATGAGTGGTTTTATTTTAGCGGCCATTATTGCTATTCCATTGGGGATTTGGATGGGGTTAAGCCGCAGTTTGCAGGCAGCAATTAACCCCATTATTCAAATTTTTAAACCCGTATCGCCACTCGCTTGGTTGCCTTTAGTTACCATGGTGGTCAGTGCGCTGTATGTCTCGCCGGATCCGCTAGTGTCTAAATCATTTATTAACTCCATGCTCACGGTCACCTTGTGCAGTGTTTGGCCAATGATTATCAACACTACAATCGGCGTGACGAGTATCGACAGCGACCTCATCAATGTCAGCAAAGTATTGCGGTTATCGGCAATAACCCATGTGCAAAAAATCGTCTTACCAGCATCTATCCCAATGATTTTTACCGGTATGCGCTTATCCCTAGGGGTCGCGTGGATGGTATTGATTGCCGCGGAAATGCTGGCGCAAAATCCGGGGCTTGGAAAATTTGTTTGGGATGAATTTCAAAATGGTAGTTCTGATTCATTAGCGCGAATTATGGCCGCGGTGGTTGTGATTGGCTTTATTGGCTTTTTATTAGACCGAGGCATTCTGGCCTTACAGCATTGGGTATCTTGGGATCAATGAGGGTAACAACATGAGCACATTTTTAGAGATTAGCGGCGTTGATATGGTTTTTCCCACGCCTAAAGGATCTTTTACAGCGCTTAAAGACGTGAATTTGAAGATAAATAAAGGCGAGTTTATCTCTTTGATTGGTCACTCTGGTTGTGGCAAATCGACCGTACTGAATATTGTTGCAGGTTTATACCAAGCCAGCTCTGGTGGGGTCATTTTAAAAAGTACTGAAGTTAAAGCGCCAGGACCTGAACGGGCGGTGGTATTTCAAAATCATTCGTTACTCCCTTGGTTAAGTGCCTATCAAAACGTTGAGCTTGCTGTAAAACAAGTGTTTGCTGGCAAGATGAGCAAAACAGAAATGAAACAGTGGATTGAACATAACCTGCAATTAGTGCAGATGGATCATGCTATGCATAAACGTCCAGGAGAGATTTCTGGTGGAATGAAACAACGAGTCGGTATTGCAAGGGCGCTTGCTATGCAACCGGAAGTGTTGCTGATGGATGAGCCATTTGGAGCATTAGATGCGTTAACACGAGCACACATGCAGGACTCGTTAATGGAGATCCAAAGTCAGTTAAATAATACCGTGATTATGATTACCCACGATGTAGACGAAGCTGTGTTGTTGTCTGACAAAATTGTCATGATGACTAATGGTCCAGAAGCCACAGTGGGTGAAATTTTAACAGTCGACCTTCAAAGGCCAAGAAACCGCCTAGCGTTAGCTCAAGATACTGAGTACAACCGACTGCGTTCTGAGGTACTTAAGTTCCTGTATGAAAAACAACGCAAGATAGAATCACTGTCAGCAACTAAACAAGTATTTAAAATGCAAGATAAATCACAGACACCAATTAATGAAGCCGTTAAAGTAAGCAACAGTTAGTTTGCTAGTCGCACTGTTACGCTTTACAGCGTGTTGATAACTTAACTTAAAATAACTATTTGGGATGTAAGATGAATAAAAAACTGCTTGCGAGTCAAGTTGCGGATAAGGCTTGCCTAAATTCTGCCTTTACAAAAAAATGTGCCTTATCAGTACTTAGTTGTTCACTATTACTGGCTATGGGAAATGCTTCTGCTGCGGATGTTAAAGTCACATCAATCGCTGATGCAGTGACTCAGGGAACAGCAAATGTAGATTTGAATTTGCGTTATGAATCTGTCGATCAAGACAATGCGTTAAAAGATGCTGATGCATTGACACTTCGGACTCGTTTAACCTTTGCTACCGCTGAATATTACGGCTTAACAGCTTTGGTTGAGTTTGAGGATTCACGCAGCTTAGCAGGGGTTAATGATTATAATGACGCGATTGGCAACAATGCTGATTACTCTGTGATTGCAGACCCTGAAACAACTGAATTAGACCAGGCTTTCTTACAATACAAGCGTAATGGTTTTACTGCTAAAGCTGGGCGTCAAGTTATTGCTATCGATAACCAACGTTTTATCGGCCATGTTGGCTGGCGTCAAGATCGCCAAACATTCGATGCCGTTACTATGCAATATGCAATGAATGACTTTAGCGTTGACTATGGCTATATCTACAAGCGCAACCGTATTTTTGCAGAAATAAAAGACATAGATTCAAAAGATCACATCATCAATGCATCATATAATTTAGGCTTGGGTAAGCTAAGTGCTTACGGCTATCTGCTTGAGGAAGATACCAACCTTGATAACGGCGTTGACACCTATGGCGTGCGCTTTGCTGGTGCTAAAGATATCGACAAAATCAAACTACTTTATACGGTAGAATACGCCACACAAGATGCCGATACCGCAACTACATCTTATTCTGCTGATTATTTATTGGGCGAAGTTGGCGTAGGTTTTAGCGGGCTGACCGTCAAGTTAGGATACGAGCTGCTTGGGTCTGATAATGGTGAATATGGTTTTGCAACACCGCTTGCCACTTTACACGCATTTAATGGTTGGTCTGATCAATTTTTAGGGACGCCAGCCCAAGGGCTAGCCGATACCTATGTGTCTATTGGTGGTAGTATTGTTGGTGGTAATTGGGCGTTGGTTTACCATGATTTTGAAGCTGACGAATCTAGCGCTACGGTAAACGATTTAGGCGACGAAATTGACGCCGTATTCAGTTTACCAATTGATAAAAATTATACCGTAGGTGTTAAATACGCCGCTTATTCAGCAGGCGATGCTGGAGCCGGTAAAGTTGATACTGATAAAGTGTGGCTTTGGGCAAACGCTAAGTTCTAATTTGGCAAGCTAGTGAAAAAAGCGAGTATCAATTGATACTCGCTTTAATCTTTTTTACATTGCGTTTTTGTGTCCAGTTTTGAAATCTATTTACCCTCCTAAGCTCAACCAAGTCAGTTAACTATTCCTGCTACTATCTTATGTAGAGCCTAAAATTGCTGCTAATCCGTGGTCTCTAACGGTGCTAAATTAGACTGGATTAGATAAAATTCACTGCCTGCATAATCAATTTGTAATCTAAAGAACTTTAGTCATAATGCATGCTCACCATCATCACCATCATCACCATCATCACCATCTTCACTATCTAGTGTTCCTTTTGGGTTGTTATCGTATAATATCTGTTTAACTATCTTGTTAATTAGGCTAAGGAAAGCACAACACATGAAAAAATGGCTCGCGTTACTCGTTATAATTTTTTCGTCATATCAATGGTTCGTTTTACCGCAATATAGTGTGGCTGAATCATTCACCGATACATCAACCACCGCACTCAAATCTAACTCCACAGTGCAATATTCTGTAGCCCAAAATAACAATGCACTCATCCAGCAAGCATTTGAGCATCAGCAGGAAAATGTTCAGGTACAAGGTCTGGGAACCGTGGTTAAACTGCTACCAGATGACAATAAAGGTGCTAGACATCAAAGATTAATTGTTAAAATATCTTCTTCGTTCACCGTATTAATTGCACATAATATTGATTTGGCGCCACGGATTGATGCGATATCGGTCGGTGATGAGATACAATTTTACGGTGTGTATGAATGGAATAACAAAGGCGGCGTAGTGCATTGGACTCATGACGATCCTAATGGCCGCCACCTTAATGGTTGGTTGATGCATCAGGGTAAAATGTACCAATAGTAGATCGCAACCTACTCAGTGAATGCCCTAATCACAAGATAATGGCTTAGGTTGTTTTTGTGATACCGATATCTGTTTATGTGACGTGAGGACGACCTTACCTCTCTATTTCATCCGGGGACGGCCCCGTAACACAGAGGTGTGTATGTCTTGGTTTATTTTGGTGGTAGCGGGATTATTTGAAATTGTATGGGCGATAGGACTTAAATATAGCGAAGGTTTTACTCGTTTATGGCCAAGCGTCGGTACTATTGTCGCCATGTTGATTAGCGTTGGGCTACTGGGCATTGCGATGAAATCGTTGCCCGTTGGAACGGCTTATGCTATTTGGGTTGGAGTGGGAATGGTAGGGACTGCAATACTAGGAATGGTATTGTTTAATGAGTCAGTCACATTGATTCGATTAGTGAGTCTACTGTTAATTGTTATTGGCATTATCGGATTGAAACTGTCGGGTTCAACGTAGATCGTTTCTGATGTAGACGACTGTTGACCTAGATTTTTGGATGTGGAGCACTTTTCCAATTTAAGTCATTCCAGCGTTAGCTCAATAGCCTTCACTCATTTATGGGCGTTTATCTTTTTTGACGATTGACACTAAAAAGCCAGCACTAAAAAGTGCTGGCTTGTTTAAAAATGATCAAGGTATTTTAGGTCAAACCATACAATGAAAATATTGTTAAGCGGTTTGCTCAACCGGTTTTTCATCTGAGTAAAATTGCTCTACGTCCAATTGGCCTTCCGATTTTCCAATCACAACCGCAGTCATCATATCGCCAGTCACGTTAGTTGCCGTGCGGATCATATCAATAATACGGTCAATGGCTGCGATAAAGGCAATACCTTCCAGTGGTAAGCCTATCACGCCCAAAGTCACGGTTAACATCACCATCGCACTACCAGGAACTCCTGCTGTGCCGACAGACGCTACCGTTGCCGTTACCGCAATCAACATGTAGTCCGTCATATCGAGCGGAATACCATAAATTTGCGCAATAAAAATGGCCGCAATAGCAGGATAAATACCGCCACAACCGTCCATGTTCATGGTTGCGCCGAGTGGCAGTACAAAAGCACTGTAACGTTTGGACACGCCCATCGCTTCGGTACTGCGTGTGCTGGCAGGTAAAGTACCAAAGCTTGATGCGGTACTAAAGGCCACAATCTGGGCTGGCATGGCTTTACGGAAAAATTGCAGTGGGCTTAAACCCGCAGCAAATTTAACTAAACCACCATACACAAAGATAATATGAATTAACGCGGCAATATAAATCGCAATAATAAACTTACCTAATGGTAATAATGTACTTAAGCCGTACTCACCCACAACCCAGGCCATTAAACCAAATACACCAATTGGTGTTAATTTTAATACCATACGCGTTAATTGAAACATCACTTCAGCACCGGCTTCAATGACATTTTTTAACGGTGCTGCTTTCTCACCTACAGCATTAATGGCAATGCCAATTAACGCGGCAAAGACAATGATTTGAAGCACATTACCGTCGGCTAGCGAGGCAAATGGATTCACTGGGATCATATTGAGCAAAACTTGAGCAAAGCCTGGGATATCACGTTCGCGGACTTCCGATGTGGCTAAGGCTAGGTTACCGCCCATGTCGATAAGGCTGCCGACAGTTAAACCAATAAATGAAGCAACGGTGCCGGTAAACATAAACATGGCTAAAGTTTTAAAACTTAAACGCTTTAAATTACCTTGCGAGCCCAGAGAGGTAATGCTCACCACAATGGCACAAAATACCAAAGGAGCAACCAGCATTTTAATGGCACTGATAAACAGATCGCCAAGAGGCTTTAACATCACGGCTGACTCGCCTAATCCGACACCAGTGAGTGTTCCTAAAACAAAACCTGCAATGACTTTCTGCCAAAAAGGGATGCGTTTGAGCGTTTGCAATATCATGAAAGTTCCAAATTATGTCATTGTGACGTCGCTAAATATGATTAGGCAACATCGTTGTACGTGACCCATTAGTTCACTAATGAGTGATTAATTACTAAAAGCTAAACCCTACAATGGCGATTTGACGCTGTATTACTGTCTAGTTTTTTAGGACTATGCGAAGTATTTACGCTAAATAATGTCCTAATAAACCCGTTGAGGTTAATAAACATTAATCGCATTGTATGAAGTGAGCGAATGACAAACAACGTTATTTTATTATAACTTATATGAATAACTAAATTTGTTATTATAACTTTAAGTTTTTTTACTATTCATTAACGTATTCGCGCTGTTGTTGCTCAATTTTTGTATATTGAGTGGGGTAACCTTGCATGTTTACGTCACAATGAACGGTATCGTGATTGTGTATCTGTATAGTGTTTAAAGCACTCTTGAGATACTGGTGAGTTAATTTAAGATTTATCGCGTTCAATATCTTCATATTGTGCTGTGCAGATATTCATTGTGAAGGTACGATAAAAATAAAATGAATAGTCATTGGAATGAATATGCTAGTGCACAATAAGATTTATCGATGACGAGTTTATGGTTAATGTTCAGCGGCGCCTTTTTCGCTGCAACGCTTTTGCCTGGCGGCTCAGAAGTGTTACTGGTGGCATTACTTAATCAAACGCCATCTTTATGGTTCGAATTATTAATACTGGCCACTATTGGTAACACGCTTGGTGCGATAACCAGTTATGGTCTTGGTCGAGCAGGGCGGTTAGCTAAAAATCCACAAGATATTCAACGTCGTCAATACCGCTATGCACTCGCATGGATAGAAAAATATGGTATGTGGGCCCTATTATTATCTTGGTTACCGATAATCGGTGATTTGCTATGTTTACTGGCTGGATGGTTAAAAATACCTATCTTGCCCGCCTCATTATTTATGTTTATGGGTAAATTATTACGTTATAGCGTCATTGTATTGCTGATGACGTATACGTTTGAGTATTGATACCGCGTTACTTCTGCAACGATGGTTTTTTTGTTTTAAGGAAGGAGTCGATTTTGAAACTAAATTTGAATAAATGGATATTAGCAGCGGCCATCAGTGCAGCGTTAAGTGGCTGCGCATATGATGGGTACCAGTCGTCGAGTTTGCCCCAAGGCGTTACCTTAATTGAAAACGCCACGCCGATAGAAAATCAAGTTAGCATTCCTTATAAAAAATATCAGTTAGCCAACGGTTTAACCGTGATTTTACATCAAGACAAGTCAGACCCATTAGCTCATGTCGATGTGACCTATCATGTCGGTTCAGCCCGTGAATTAGCCGGTCGCAGTGGCTTTGCACATTTATTTGAACACATGATGTTCCAAGGGTCACAACACGTTGGTGATGAACAGCATTTTAAAGTAGTTACTGAAGCGGGCGGAACATTAAACGGCACTACCAATACCGACAGAACCAATTATTTTGAAACTGTGCCAAGTAATCAACTAGAGAAAATGCTCTGGTTAGAGTCTGACCGTATGGGCTTTTTACTGCCCGCCCTCACGAGTGAAAAATTCGAAGTGCAACGTGAAACCGTCAAAAATGAACGTGCACAACGGATTGATAATCGTCCTTATGGCCGTTTAAATGAACGTTTTAACCAAGCATTTTATCCAGCGGGTCATCCATATTCTTGGCCTGTTATTGGTTGGCCAGATGATTTAGATCGCGCCACAGTTGATGATGTTAAACATTTTTTTCAACGTTGGTATGGGCCTAACAATGCGACCTTAACCATTGGTGGCGACTTTGATGAGATGCAAACGCTGGCTTGGGTAAATAAATACTTTGGTGAAATTCCAGCCGGGCCTACGGTTAAGCCTGAAGCTAAAACCATGGTGACATTGGATAAAACCCGTTATATATCGATGGAAGACAAAGTACATTTACCGCTAATTTACATGGGATTCCCCACTGTTTACGCGCAACATAAAGACGAAGCTGCACTCGATTTGCTCGCTAATATTCTCGGTGGCGGTAAAACGTCACTTATCTATAAAAATTTGGTCAAAGATGGTTATGCGGTCCAAGCTGCGGTAAGTCATCCATGCCAAGAGCTTACTTGTCAGTTATCTCTTTACGCTGTCGCGAACCCGAGTAAAGGTGGCAGTCTTGCTGATCTTGAAACTAAAATAAATCAAACTATCAGTGAGTTTGAACAACGTGGCGTAACCGACGATGACTTGCAAAAAGTCAAAGTACAGTTCGAAGCCAACACTATTTTTGGCATGCAAAGTGTCGCCGGTAAAGTCTCTACACTTGCCGCTAATCAAACCTTTTTTGGTAAGCCAGACATGGTGGCTGCGGATTTAGCCCGTTATGCTAATGTCACCAAAGCCGATGTAATGCGGGTATTTAATACCTACATTAAAAATAAGCCAATGGTGGTGATGAGTATTGTGCCAGAAGGACAAACACAATTAATCGCCCACGCGGATAATTTTGAACCGACTACTTTGCCTATCGCGCAAGAAGCGGTAACCGGATTATCTGATATCACTTTCGCTAAATCTTCATTTGATCGCAATAAAATACCGGCATCAGCCGCGGCCCCGATACTGACAGTGCCGCAATTATGGGACAGCAAGCTGGTAAATGGCATTAAAGTGATGGGCACTGAAAGTGACGAAACACCAACGGTTGAATTGCTTATTTATTTGGATGGCGGCCATCGTTTAACGCCCAATAATAAGGCGGGTCTTGCTGAGTTAACCGCATCTATGCTTAATGAGTCGAGTGCGCAACGCAGCAGCGAAGATTTAGCTGGGGCGCTTGATATGCTGGGCTCGTCGATTAGTTTTGGCGCCAGCGATTCACAAAGCTACCTTAAAGTGTCGAGTTTAACGGCAAACCTAGATGCCACGCTTGCCATCGTTAAAGAGCGTTTATTCAGTCCCGGTTTTGTTGCTGCAGACTTTGAACGAGTCAAACAACAGCAGTTGCAAGGTTTGCAACATCAAATGTCCGATGCTAACTATCTAGCCCGTAGTGGTTTTGCTGCCTTGTTATATGGCAACAATAGTCCATTAGGGATCAGCAGTAATGGTACGATTAAATCAATATCGGCATTAACGCTAGATGACGTAAAGCAATTTTACCAACAGCAATACCGTGCAGGTAATGCTCAAATGGTTGTGGTATCAGACTTAAATCAACAACAAATAATGCCTAAGTTGTCGATATTTAATGAATGGCAAGGCGAGGCGACTCAGGTTGCAGCACTGCCAGCATTGCCAACACACCTTAAAAACACTATTTATTTGATTGATAAACCTGGTGCGGCACAGTCGGTGATTAATATCGGCCAAGTGTCGTTACCGTATGATGCAACAGGCGATTACTTTAAAGCTTATTTGATGAACTACCCATTAGGAGATGCGTTTAATAGCCGTATTAATCTTAATCTGCGTGAAGATAAAGGTTACACCTATGGTGCGCGTACTCAGTTTGGTGGCGCAGAAGATACCGGTCAGTTTATGGCGTATGCTAGCGTAAGAAGCGATGTAACAGGGTTAGCATTAGCTGAGTTTGTTAACGAAATTAATGCATACCAAGCGTCGGGTATGACCGACGAAGAAAGTGCCTTTATGCGCAGTTCGATTGCGCAAAGCCAGGCATTAGAATACGAAACCCCGTATCAAAAAGCCGGTTTTCTAAGAATGATCCAACGTTATCAGCTCGATAAAAACTTTACGGCTAAGCAAGACAAAATTGTGAAAAACATTTCGACAGATGAGTTAAACAAACTTGCCAGTAAGTTATTAAATATCAATGATATGGTAATGCTGGTGGTGGGTGATAAAACCACCGTTGTACCTCAATTAAAAGCCCTTGGGTATCAGATTGAAATGATGACACTTGCCGACTAGTTGAACACTTGTTACTACAAGGGTTAACACTAGCCTTGAAATAAGCTAGTGTTAACCTCATATACATGAGATGTATACTTAGCTCAGTCTATTATAAATATAGGTTGAGCTAAATTATGTGCTTTAATCGTAATACCATACGGTGTTGGTTATTTTGGCAAATAAAAGATAATGTTTAAGGCTCTATCGACGGTGACAACTTGTGTTGCCGTTTTTTAATTTAACACCCATAAACACGCTAATTATACTGAGTTACATTTTTTTTCGCGTTTTCAGTAATAATCTCGTTTATTATCAGGTCTAGCTGTTTACTCGCAATGCGAATCCATAAAAGAGAGTAGTAAATTGAAGTCTTTCAATGAAAAAGTCGAACACTTAAGCGACACTCAAGGCCGTGAGGCTTTATTGGGCATGTTACGTGGTATTGAACGTGAAGCATTGCGTATTGATGAAAACGGCCATTTAGCACAAGACGGACACCCAGAAGCGCTCGGTTCTGCTCTGACCCATTCGCGCATTACCACTGATTACAGCGAAGCCTTATTAGAATTTATTACGCCAGTCTGTCACAGTATTGATGATTTGCTCGAGGGGTTAACGCAAACCCACGCTTACAGTGTGCGTAACCTTAACGGCCAAAAATTGTGGCCTGTCAGCATGCCATGTTACGTAGGTGAAGTCAGTGATATTCCTGTCGCACGATATGGCAGCTCCAATAACGGTAAAATGAAAACCTTATATCGTAAAGGGTTAACTCATCGTTATGGTGCATTAATGCAGATCATTTCTGGAGTTCATTTTAACTTTTCGGTGTCGCAAGATTTATGGCAACGTTTGTATGATGACAAGATGACCAACGGTGCCGCTTGTTGCAGTAAAAATATCAGCTTTGAAGACTTTATCTCAGAATCTTATTTTGGACTGATCCGTAACTACCGTCGTTTAGTGTGGGTGTTACCGTATTTATTTGGTTCAACACCAGCATTATGCAGTTCATTTATAAAAGATCAAGACGTCGATTTCGAATTTAAAAAAACCGGTAAAGGGACCTTATACCTTCCTTATGCAACCTCATTGCGCATGAGTGATCTAGGCTATACCAATAAAGAACAAGACACGCTTAATATTAGCTATAACTCATTGCCTGATTATCTTGAAGGCGTTGGCGCGGCAATTAAAATGCCATCGAAAAAGTTTGAAGAAATTGGTATCAATGTGGACGGTGAATACCGCCAACTCAATAGTAATATTTTGCAAATTGAAAATGAATTTTACGCGCCAATCCGTGCAAAACGTGTCACCCAAAAAGGCGAGAAACCTTCACAAGCTTTAGCACGTGCAGGTGTTGAGTATATTGAAGTACGTGCCTTAGACGTTAATCCATTTAGCCCTGTTGGGATAGATGCAACTCAAGTACGTTTCCTAGACCTATTTTTATTGTACTGCTTATTATCGCCATCTGAAGATACCGATGCCGTCGGCGACGCAGAGATTGCCGCTAACTTGAAAGCCGTAGTATTAGAAGGCCGTAAACCTGGACTTGAATTACAACGTAACGGTAAGACCATTAGCTTAACGCAATGGATGCACGAGTTATTTGGACAATTAAACACAATCGCGAAGCTACTCGACGGTGATGATAGCCATGCTTACCAAACAGCCTTAAGCACTTGGTCTGAAGCTATCGATGATCCAGATAAAACCTTATCAGGGCGAGTGATCAACGAAGTCGTGGTTAAAGGCACCGACCATAGCGTGTGGGTTAAACAACTGGCAAATGATTATCATGAATTTTTAAGCCATTACCCATTAAGTGATGAAGTCGAGCAAAGCTATGAAAACGAGGCTAAAAAATCTTTGCTTGAGCAGCACAGTTTAGAGGCTCAACCACAAGATAATTTTGCGACTTTCCTCGCTCACTATTTTAGTGATCTTGTTCCTGCAGGCACTTTCGAGGCGAAGTAATCATGCAAGCTTATTCATCTTGGCGAGCACTGCTTGTAGCGGTAGCGGCATTAGCTTTACATGGCTGTGCTTCATCGCCAGATGAAATGGTAGAGTGCGGTACTGTGTCGAGTTATTTAGCACCTGATAACAGTGCCAACTTATACCGTGTCGTGGTCACTCACTTAGATGGCGTGGCGGTTATTTCAAGACCCAATTACCTATTATCGCCAGGTGAGCATGCATTTACAGTGGCAGAACTGATTAACTCACCAGAATTAAAAGTGTCATTATCGGCCCGTAAAGTGAAAGTATTGACTGTTAATGTTGAACTCGATCAGCGTTATCATATAGCAGCTCAATTCAATACCGATAAAATCTATATTGGTCAGAATCAGGACTACTGGCAGCCAATCATTTGGCAAACAGAATCTCATCAATGTGAAATGAAACGATAATACCCACTCCATTCATTATGTGCTCAATCAGAGTCACTCAGTCTTTTCAGTTTGAGGCGCATTGTTGAAATAATGGGTGTTCACTTATAAAACAATGCAACAAAAAATGTAACGATAATTGCATTGGTTTTTAATTGATGTAAAACTGAGCCCAGAATCAATATCTTAGGTACTGGTAGAGGTGTTATGAAGTTTTTTTTAGGTGTCGTTAGCGCAATTGTATTACTGTCATTAGCAGGTTGTGCCACCTCGCCTCCGAAAGAGCCTGATAATCTGTGTGCTATTTTTAAAGAACACCGTTCTTGGTATGAAGCCGCAGTAGATACCCGTGAAAAATGGGGCGTTCCAGTACATGTCCCTTTAGCGATGATGTACCAAGAAAGTTCATTCAAACACAATGCCGCACCACCAATGGAATACTTTTTAGGTTTTATCCCCACCGGACGAGCCAGCGATGCCTATGGCTACGCACAAGCTAAAACCATGACGTGGGACGATTACGTTCGCGAAACCGGTAACAATTGGTCTAGCCGCAGTGATTTTGATGATGCGATGGACTTTATGGGCTGGTTTATTTACAAAACCCATAAAATTAATGGTGTGTCTAAGTGGGATGCTAAAAACCAATACTTAAATTATCACGAAGGCTGGGGCGGTTATAAACGTGGCAGCTATAAAGCCAAAAAATGGTTAACGCCTGTAGCCAATAAAGTCGACAAACGTTCAAAACGCTACGCTGCGCAATATCATCAATGTAAAGAAGATTTAGATTCGTCTTGGTTATGGCGAGTATTCTTTGATTAAGCTTAAGTATAAGTCGCTTTGTGCAGCGGCTTACTGACCACTGCGAACACATTTGACGTGGTTAGCGATTTTTAAGCGAAAGCCCTAGCTATTCAATGACAAGAAAGTATTCAGTCACAAGAAAGTATTCAATCATAAAAAATCATTCAATCACAAAAAATCAATAACAAAAAGGAGCCTAGGCTCCTTTTTTCGTGTGTCTTTAGGTAACGTCCTAATAAACAGATTCGATGACTTGTTTAATTGATTTTACAAACTAATTTAACCAGCCTGTTTAACCCAGCTATTGGGCAAACTCTGCCAAAATCCAATCTAATGGTGCTTGATATTGCTGTGGCATCCACGCTTTTAGTTGGCTAATACTGTCATCTAACATCGCTTTATTATGCACCGACAGGTTCAAGTGACCCACTTTGCGACCAACACGAACCTCTTTGTTGTACCAAAACAGTTCAGCATTTGGCAGGCTTAACCAACGGTCGTCTTTATCAACACCAATTAGATTCACCATCACACATTGAAAGTTCACTTGTGGTTGATGCAAAGGTAAATTGCATAAGGCACGTAAGTGCAATTCAAACTGGTTAATGTGGCAACCTGCTTGAGTCCAATGGCCAGAATTATGCACCCGTGGCGCTAACTCATTTACCATTAAGTGTTCACCAACACGGAAACATTCCATTGCCATCACACCCACGTATTCAAGGCCATGCATGACCTTGCTTAGCATGTCTTCAGCTCCTGCTTGTAAAGACGCTAAGCGGCTTAATGGCGCGATAGAGGCCATTAAAATACCGTCTTGATGCAAGTTAAGTGCTAGTGGGTAAAATAAGCAGCGGCCATCTTGGGTGCGCACGCCGACTAACGACACTTCTTCATCAAAGTTAATCGCTTGTTCTGCAATGGCTTCGTTGCGCCAATCGGCAGGGATGATTGTTGCTTCAGCCTGTTTAAGCCAGTGTTGACCTTTACCGTCATAACCACCGGTGCGACGTTTTAACAATACCCGTTCACCATAAGCCTTATGTAACGCTTCAGTGCTGGTATTGTCATCAACTAATTGCCATGGTGATGTGGCGACCGCTAATTCATCGAGTAGACTTTTTTGGCTAAAACGATCTGCTAAACGGCCAAACACAGGACCATTAATAAAATGTGGGTGTTGGCTGAGTTGTAAACTTAACTGCGACTCAGGCCATTGTTCACGTTCAGCGGTAATGATGTCGTCAGCTTCTAGCGGTAATTGTGCATCGGATGGCGTCATAATATCGACTGGGCGCACATTAATGCCTAACGGCTGACCAGCATGACTGAGCATGGCACCTAATTGACCGTCACCCAATACCCAAAGATTTTTTGGCAACGTCATTAGTCTTCTCTCGGATCGGGATTATCAAGGATCGAGCGAGTTTGCTCATCACGAAATGCTTCTAAACGCTCAGCCAAAGCTGCATCGCTAATCGCCAAAATTTGGCTGGCTAATAAACCTGCGTTAAACGCGCCGGCAGTACCAATGGCTAAGGTGCCAACAGCAATCCCTTTAGGCATTTGTACAATAGACAATAGACTGTCCATACCAGATAGCGCCTTGCTTTGTACTGGGACACCCAACACTGGTAAACGCGTTTTAGAGGCGATCATGCCTGGTAAATGGGCTGCTCCGCCTGCGCCACCAATAATGACTTTATAGCCTTTATCTGCAGCAGAACTTGCAAATTCCATTAGCTTGTCTGGTGTTCTGTGAGCTGAAACAACTTCAACATGATAAGGCACTTGTAACTTATCCATAATTTCAGCGGCGGCTTCCATTGTAGGCCAATCACTTTTCGAACCCATTACAACAGCAACTAGGGCTTGCATGTTAACTCCTTAACGTACTTATTCTATTAGTATATTTAGTTAATTTGCTCACTAGAGTACAGCGGCGGTTAACGTCAATATTAAGGCGATAAAAAAGGTGCTAGATAATAGCATAAGCCATGCTCTGTTGGCTTCATTTCAGTGTTTCTTGAGGCTAACACTCAGTTTCTAAATACGAAAACTACTTAAACACATTTTATATCAATAACCCTTTTGCTCATCGCGCTCGTTATTAGCTGTATGCAAAGTCACTTTGTTGACGTGACCAAAATGAAGAATCAGTCGATAGATGAGGAAAATAACCATGAACAATACCCATAAGCAACTCACTCGCAGTGTATTAGCCATCGTGATTAGTGCGATTATTATCGGTGGTTGTGCGCAAGAATCCAAAGACAGTGCGAAACAAAGTCAGCCCGCTTCTAAAACTCAATCTACTAGTGAAACTCATTCAACTCGACAACAAAATCCCGAGTTGCATGAGGTAGCAGGTTTAGTGATGGCATCTGAGCCACAAACTGATTTATACCAAGGCTCAAAGGAGGTGCATCGCAGCGCTAAAGTCATGGCATCGTCAATGGCGCAGCGTATTGTGAGTCCTCAGCATGTCAGCGCAAGCGATCGCAGCTTGTTATTAGCACCTAATGTTAATGACAAATTTGAGTCGCTAGTACAAAACGGCAATATGGTAGCAGGTGAAACGCCGGTATCGACGTTTTCAATCGATGTTGATACTGGCAGTTACAGCACTACGCGCAGATTAATTAGTCAAGGCCAACTGCCGGCAAAGAATAGCGTTAGGGTAGAGGAGCTAGTCAATTACTTCAGCTATGACTACCCAGTACCGACAACCACTGAGCAGCCATTTAGGGTTAATACTGAATTAGCGCCATCACCGTATAATACTGATACTCAGTTATTACGCATTGGTATTAAAGGCTTTAATGTTGCGCCTGATAAGCTTGGTGCGAGTAATTTGGTGTTACTGCTTGATGTGTCAGGCTCTATGTCATCTGCTGATAAATTGCCATTATTGAAACAAGCCATGCTGATGTTGAGTCAGCAATTATCGGCGCAAGATAAAGTATCGATTGTGGTGTACGCCGGTGCCAGCGGTGTAGTGCTTGACGGTGTCGCAGGTAATGACTTTACTGCCATTAAAACAGCCCTAAGTCAGTTAAACGCGCAAGGTGGCACTAACGGCAGCCAAGGTATTGAGTTGGCGTATCAATTAGCGCAAAAGCACTTTATCGAAAACGGCAGTAACCGAGTCATATTAGCTACCGACGGTGACTTTAACTTGGGAATAACAGATCATCAGCAATTGGTCGATTTCGTTGCCAGTCAAAGCAAAAAGGGTATTGGCTTATCAACGCTTGGTTTTGGTCTAGGTTCGGGTACTGCCAGTTACAACGACCATTTGTTGGAGCAATTATCGAATAAAGCTAACGGTCAATATGCCTTTATCGACACCTTAAATGAAGCACGAAAAGTGCTAGTTGATCAACTCAGTGCCACACTGTTAACCATTGCTTACGATGTTAAAGTGCAAATTGAATTTAACCCCGCAGTGGTGTCTGAGTATCGATTGATTGGTTACGAAAATCGCTTGTTAAATCGTAGTGACTTTAATAACGACGCCGTTGATGCAGGCGAGATTGGTGCGGGTCATACTGTGACTGCACTGTACGAAATCCGTTATAACGACAGCCATAATCGCCTAGTTGATCCGCTGCGTTATACCGCCACGGAATCAACGCAAATAGATGATGCTAAAGTTCATCAACACACTGTAAATGAAGTGGCTTATTTAAAGCTGCGTTATAAAGCGATTGGCGAACAAACCAGTCAATTAATCGCCTATCCCATTAACCGTGAGCAGCAGTTAACGCATTTACACCAAGCCAGTGACGATTTTAGATTTGCTGCGGCAGTTGCAGGTTTTGGTCAGCTGCTTAACCAGAATAATTATGTCCACGATACTGATTATGCTAAGTTAATTACACTTGCTGAGTCTGCAATGGGCCAAGACCGTTTTGGCTATCGTCATGAGTTTGTGCAAATGTTAAAAACTGCAAGTGTACTCGACGGTCAGGTTATGATGACTGAACCTGATACTCGTTGGGTTAGCCAATAAATGCGTCACAAAAAGGATAAAATGGTGCCAACATCAATATACCCTAAGGATGAGCCGTTAATTCCCCAAGTGGGAAGTGACGAGCAACTGATGCTCGACTACCAAGCGGGTGACGTTCGCGCGTTCGAGGCCTTATACCTTAAACACAAAGGCCCTTTGTATCGTTATTTTGTGCGTCAATTACATGACCAGCAGCTCGCCGAAGATTTGTATCAAGACACCTGGGGTAAGGTGATTAATGCGGCGAGGCAATATCAAGTCACCGCCAAATTCACCACTTGGTTATATAAAATTGCCCATAACTTATTGATTGACCATGTGCGAGCCGTTAAGCCTCTCGATAAAGTGACCCCGCTTGGCGAAGATGAAACCATGGACAGCCTACAAGCCGACGATCAAGCTTCGCCCGAGCCGCAAGTTGAGCAGCAGCAACAAGCCGATATGATGAAGGGTTGCATTGCTAAGTTACCGCCAGTGCAAAAAGAAGCTTTTTTACTCAACATTGAAATGGGCATGACCGCCGCCATGATAAGCGACATTGCTAATGTGACTTTAGAAGCAACTAAAAGTCGTATTCGTTATGCATATCATAGTATTAAGCAATGTATTGCTACCCAAAGGCAGGAGACAACGTTATGAGTCAGCAACAAGATCATGATGCAGAGTTCACTGCATTACAAACTGAAATCAAAGATGCTTATCATCAACAACCATTAGAGCAACCTTCTGCAAAACTTGATGAAGCCATATTAACCAAGGCGCGTTCGGAGGCTAATGTATCTAAAGCCAGTTCAGCTAAAAAATCAATCTGGCAACGCAATGCATGGGTGTACTCAAGTGCTGCCTCAGTGTTGCTGGTGGCGGGATTATTTATATTAAATCCAAGTTTGCAAAAAAACCTTGGTTCTGACTTGGAGCAAAGCGTACCTGCTCAGCAGCCACCATTTAAGCAGGCCAAATCGACATCGGATGTACCTAAACTAACTGAATCACCAGTTGAAGATGCCGCAGCAGCAGAATCCATTGCAGTGCAGGGATTGTCGATGAAATCGGCACCTGTAAATAATCAGTCAAGAAATCGCGATGCAATCAGTGAAGCATCTGATGACAATCGCTCTGATAGCAATGGATCCATTGAATCTCAAATGGCAGATACATCGTCCGCGGCAATGAGTGCAGCGCCAGCACCTGCCAAAGTAAATACAGAAGCACAAAAGAAAGCATTAGATCTGCAATCACGCAGTAATGCCAAGGAGGTACAGCAAGTGAAACAGTCATTTAATGGTTCGTTAAAAGGGGACATTGAGTTAGATACTGCTGATGTTGCCTTGGCTCGTTTAAAAGTATTAATGGTCGACAATAAACTGATTCAAGCTGAGCGTTATATGATCACCATAGATCAACGCTTTCCTGAGTTATCAGATCCGTCGCATCCACTTTATGAGCAATACCATAAAATTGTACTGCAACTGACTTCGCAGTAAGCAAAATACCAGAATACTAAGACGGTAAAATACCCACGGCTAAGCAATTATTGCTTAGCCGTTTTTTGTTCCCTGTAGAGGTTCGTTACATTTTTGTACTGCAACAATTGGCATAACTCTGATAACGTGAATCAATCAATAAAAATAGCCTACTCGATAACGCGTTATCTCTAATTATCGACTTTATAAGGAAGCTCCTCACCATGAAACTTCGTCGCTCCGTTGCGCATTGTATGTTGGCACTAGGCACTTTAGCGTGTTCATCATTGATATTCGCCAACGCCTCTAATCAAGGCTATTACCGCGCTCCTGCATTACACGATCAAACCTTAGTGTTTACTGCCGAAGGCGATCTTTGGACCACAGAACTCAGTCAAAAAAATAACCAAACTAAAGCCAGCCGCTTAACCAGTTTAGCGGCTGAAGAGTTGGACGCAACCATTTCTAAAGACGGTAAATGGGTGGCATATACTGCCAATTATGAAGGCGCTACCGAAGTGTATGTGATGCCGATTCAAGGCGGCGTAGCTAAACGGGTGAGCTTTGAAAACAGTCGAGTACGTCTGCAAGGTTGGACGGCATCTGGCGAAGTATTGTATTCAACCGACAACGCCTTTGGCCCGGCTAACTTTTGGGTGCTTAAAACCGTTGACCCACAATCCTTAACCATTACCGATTTACCGTTAGCTGACGCAGTCGAAGGCACCATTGATGATAAAGGTGAATATGTTTATTTTACCCAATTTGGTCTGCAAGTTAGCGGCGACAATGTCAAAGTGTATCGCGGCGGCGCTAAAGGTGAAATTTGGCGTTATAAGTTAGGCAGTAAACAAGAAGCACAACAGTTAACCAACGCCCACGAAGGCTCGGTTAAACAGCCAATGCTATGGAACCAACGTGTTTACTTTGTCAGTGATCAATCTGGCAATGACAACATTTGGTCAATGACCCTAGATGGCAAAGACATTAAGCAACACACTCAATATTCCGACTGGCAAGTGCGTGACGCCCAGCTTAATAATGGCCGTATTGTGTTTCAGCAGGGCGCCGACATTAAGTTACTTAATCTAGCCGATCTTGCGGAATCAACAGTAGCCATAGAGCTTACCAGCGACTTTACTCATCGCCGCGAACAGTGGGTTAACGACCCAATGGATTACGCCACCTCGACAGTATTTTCTCATCAAGGCGATAACGTCGTCATAACGGCCCGTAGCCATGTAGCTATTGCCAGCAACGACGGTCGTCGTTTAGTGCAAATAGATTCACCCGCCGATAGTCGTGTACGTGATGCACTATTAAGTGATGACGGCAAATGGGTTTATGGCATTAGCGATGCGTCTGGCGAACAAGAAATTTGGCAATATCCTGCCGACGGTTCTGCCGGTGCTAAGCAACTTACTAAAGATGGCAGCACTTTACGCACCAGCTTGTCGTTATCTCCCAATGGCCGTTATTTAGTGCATGACGATTACATGGGTAATGTGTGGTTACTTGATTTAAGCCGCAACAATAACCAAAAAATCATTAAAAATGGCGAAGGTTTAGGCCCTTACCAAGACATAAAATGGTCTGGCGACAGTCAATTTATTGCGCTAACCAAGGCTGAGATTGGCAAACAACGTCCGCAAATTGTGTTGTATTCCATTAACGAGTCAAAATCACAAACCTTGACTACAGACAAATACGAGTCTTTTTCGCCTAGTTTTAGCCACGACGGTAAATGGTTGTATTTCTTGTCTAACCGCGAATTTAAAGCCAACCCTGGTTCGCCTTGGGGCGACCGTAACATGGGGCCGATATTTGATAAACGCACTCAAGTGTTTGCCTTAGCATTAGATGCTAAAGCATCATTTCCGTTTGCCAAACCAACCGAGCTTACCGTTAACAAAGACGCTAAAAAAGCTGACAGTAAAGACCAAGACACCCCAGCAAAAGTCAAAGTAGAGTGGGACGGATTAAACCAACGCTTATGGCAAGTGCCAGTTGATGCAGGTAACTACAATAGCTTAACCGCAACCAAAGATAAGCTGTATTTATTAGATGGCAGCCAAGATAAAAGCGAGCTAAAACTGATTAAGTTTGACCCGCTCAATATTAAAGTCGACACCTTTGGTGAAGATGTCGGCCAATATTCGTTATCAAAAGATGGCAGTAAAATCATGCTGCGCAAACAGTCTGATCCTAAAAGCCTTATTATTGTCGATGCCGGTGACAAACTGCCCAGCGATGTATCGCGCGCCAAAGTCAGCACCGACCAATGGCAATTAAGTATTTCTCCGCAGCAAGAATGGCAACAAATTTTTGAAGATGCGTGGTTAATGCATCGCGATTCGTTTTTTGATCCAAAAATGCGCGGCGTAGATTGGCAAGCAGCTAAAGCTAAATATCAACCTTTGGTAGACAGACTGACCGATCGTAATGAGTTGAATGATATTTTCACCCAAATGATGGGTGAACTTAACTCATTACATTCACAAGTACGAGGTGGCGATATTGCCCAAGATGCCGATGCAGCGAAAGCCGCTGCGTTAGGAGCTAGGCTGACACAAACCGATAAAGGCGTGGTGATAAGCCATATTTATCAAACCGACCCTGAGTTGCCGTTATCAGCCTCACCACTGGCACGCATTGAGGTTGATGCAAAAGAAGGCGATGTGATTGCGAGCATCAATGGTAAGAAAATCACTAACATTGCCGATGTGACTCAACTACTGCGAAACCAAGGCAACAAGCAGGTGTTGCTCGGTTTAGTCCGTGGTAAAACAGTCATCAATACCATAGTCACCCCCCATGATATAGGTACCGATGCCAAGCTGCGTTACCTTGATTGGGTTGAGCATAACGGCGACAAAGTGGCCAAAGCCTCTAAAGGGAATATTGGTTATTTACACTTGTATGCCATGGGCAGCGGTGATGTCGAAAGCTTTGCTCGCGAGTTTTATACCAATTACGACAAAGATGGCTTAATCATTGATGTTCGTCGCAATCGTGGTGGCAATATCGACAGTTGGATTATCGAAAAACTGTTACGCCGTGCATGGGCATTTTGGCAGCCAACTCATGGCAGCACCAACGCAAACATGCAGCAAACCTTTAGAGGCCATTTAGTGATATTAGCCGATCAAATGACCTACTCAGATGGTGAGACTTTTTCTGCCGGAATTAGAGCGCTAAACATTGCGCCTATTATCGGTAAGCAAACTGCGGGCGCTGGAGTGTGGTTATCGGGTCGCAATTCGGTGACCGATAAAGGCATGGCACGAGTGGCAGAATACCCACAATATGCCATCGATGGGCGTTGGGTTGTTGAAGGTCACGGGGTTGAGCCAGACATTGAAGTCGATAACTTACCTTATGCCACTTTTAGCGGTAAAGATGCACAACTTGATGCTGCTATCAGTTATTTGAAAGATGAACTAGTACAACAACCTATTGCGCCATTACAAGGCTTGCCAATGCCAAAAATAGGTAAAGCAGCTGACATAAAAGCCAAATAACTTTAAATTGGCTTCAGTAAACCAATAAATAATAACTCTCTCAGCGTCATGTTGAGAGGGTTATTATTAAAACTTTAATACTTTAAAACAGCGAAACAGTAAAAAGCTTAGTGCTTTATTTCAACTTCGCATGCTAATGAGTTAGCAATAAAGCAATTTGCATGGGCTTTTTCATGTATCTTCGCTAACGTTTCTGCGTCAACTTCAATCCCTTCTGCAAACGTCACTTTAGGCACTAATGTCATCTTAACCACGGCGACTTTACCTGCTTCATTTTTACCTAAATCAGCAGTAGCATTATCAACATAATTGGCAACAGGCAGTCGCTTTAAATGGGCAATCGCTAAAAAGGTCAACATGTGGCAAGAAGACAAAGCAGCCAGTAAGCTTTCTTCTGGATTCACTTTATCGGCATTGCCTTTGTATTCAGGGGCTGATGACGCTTGAATCGTTTGCCCTGTACCAAACTTAACCTCATGGTCGCGATTAAATTCACCTTCCTCACTTGGTGAAGACTGCCAATTTACCGTTAATTTAAAGCCCATTTTGTACTCCCCAAGCCACATAAAAGTGGTGTTTATAACAACTTAATTTAGCGTGTATTACCCTGAAAAGCGGTCACTCACCAAACGGTAACACATCTCTATTGATTCAACACTAGGCGTACCTTAATGTCCATTAATTTGAGCTAAATAGTCAAACCGAAACGACCACTACATGTGGCGAAATCGATACAAACAAAATTGATAAAGCCTTTTCCATTGAAGCGATTTAAATACCATTTAAATCAGATTTTTAGATGGATTTATTGCTATTTAACTATCTGTTTTAAAACAACGAAAGACTATCTATTGGTAATCAATGCGTATGTGCTGTGTTATGCCATCTACCACGTCGATATTGCGTTAGCTACCGATGATAATGAATTTAAAATAGCGACAGCAGATTGGTCGACAATTGACTTTGGCGCAATAGCCAGTGATGACGCTGTGACTGAAGGGGTGTTGAAAACCTTAGTGGAAAAAGGCGCCAACATGCACTTTAATGCCACAAGCGTCGGTACCTATCGCTTTACGGTGACAGGTTCAAGCACTGAATCGCCAACCTTATTAGTTAACCTGAACTCGGGATAAGAATTGAACTAAACGCCCTCTTTACGATCAGATCTTTCGACCAAGAAGGATTTAATCATGCAGAGGGCGTATGAATAATTTAGTGGATATATTTTGTGATGTCGA
>NZ_JACJDU010000060.1:0-24386 GCF_014163715.1 Shewanella sp. SR44-4
CGGTTTACGTTTCGCTATCCGTGAAGGTGGCCGTACAGTTGGTGCAGGTGTTGTAGCTAAAATTATCGCGTAATAGCGAGTTTAGTGAACACTAAAAAAGGAAGCTTAGGCTTCCTTTTTTATTTCCAAAAAGTAACAATCATTAGTAGCATTAACACATAAAATGTGTAAAATGCGCGGCAGTTGATTGTAAGAAGACTTTTAGAAGACTATTTACACAATGGGCTTGATCTTAGAAAGAAGATCTGTATAATTGCCCACTCGCTGACTAGTGCAGCGTAAATTATAATGTTTAACCAAGTAGGTTACTCATTTTCACAGCGACTCCGATTGGGAGTCGAACGGTTAAATCATCTCGCTCTGCTTTTCCATTAGGAAGAAGCTAGAGGGTGATTTTTTATATGTCCATTTTAGGAGCTCTGGTCAATGCAGAACCAAAGAATCCGTATCCGCTTGAAAGGCTTTGATCATCGTTTAATTGATCAGTCTACAGCGGAAATCGTTGAAACTGCTAAGCGTACAGGCGCGCAGGTTCGTGGTCCAATTCCACTACCTACTCGCAAAGAGCGTTATACCGTTTTGATCTCTCCGCACGTTAATAAAGATGCTCGTGATCAGTACGAAATTCGTACCCACAAGCGTTTAGTTGACATCGTAGAGCCAACAGAAAAGACTGTAGACGCATTAATGCGTTTAGATCTTGCGGCTGGTGTCGACGTTCAGATTAGCTTAGGTTAATTGAGATCCTTAGAAGAGGTTTGAGAGATGGCTATCGGTCTTATTGGTCGTAAAGTGGGTATGACTCGCATCTTCACTGAAGATGGTACGTCAATCCCTGTAACAGTAATCGAGATTGCAGGCAACCGCGTTACTCAAGTGAAAACTTTAGAAACAGACGGTTATCGTGCACTTCAAGTGACTACTGGTACCAAAAAAGCCAATCGCATCACTAAAGCAGAAGCAGGTCACTTTGCCAAGGGCGGCGTAGAAGCTGGTCGTGGTTTGTGGGAAATGCGTTTAGCAGATGGTGAAGGCGAAGGCATTGAAGTTGGTGCTGAAATTAATGTTGATATTTTCGCTGAGACAGTGAAAGTAGATGTTACTGGTCAATCAAAGGGTAAAGGTTTCCAAGGCGGCGTTAAGCGTTGGAACTTCCGTACTCAAGATATGACACATGGTAACTCTTTGGCACACCGTTCGAATGGTTCTATCGGTCAGAACCAAACGCCTGGTCGTGTATTCAAAGGCAAGAAAATGTCAGGCCATATGGGTGCTGAGCAAGTAACAACTCAAAATCTACACGTAGTACGTGTTGATGCAGAGCGTAACTTGTTGTTAGTACGCGGCGCAGTTCCAGGCGCTACCAATGGTGACTTGATTATCAAGCCAGCAGTTAAAGCTTAAGGTCTGAGGAGATAGTAATGGAATTGGTATTGAAAGACGCCCAGAGCGCTCTTGAAGTTTCCGAAACTACCTTCGGCCGTGACTTTAACGAGGCATTGGTTCATCAGGTAGTTGTAGCATATGCTGCAAACGCGCGTCAGGGCACTCGTGCTCAAAAGACTCGTGCGGAAGTAACTGGCTCAGGCAAAAAGCCTTGGCGCCAGAAAGGCACAGGCCGCGCTCGTGCCGGTAGTGTTAAAGGCCCAATCTGGCGTGGCGGTGGCGTAACATTCGCTGCTAAAACACAAGATCACAGCCAAAAAGTTAACAAGAAGATGTACCGTGGTGCTCTAAAGAGCATATTCTCTGAATTGGTACGTCAAGAGCGTCTAGTTGTTGTTGAATCGTTTGGTGTTGAAGCTCCTAAAACTAAAGAGCTGAAAGCTAAATTAAAAGCAATGAACTTAGAAGATGTTCTAATTGTTACAGCTGAAGTTGATGAGAATTTATTCTTAGCAGCTCGCAACTTATACAAAGTTGACGTGCGTGACGTAGCGGGTCTTGACCCAGTGAGTCTAATTGCGTTCAACACTGTTCTTGTTACTGCTGATGCAGTGAAGCAAATCGAGGAGATGCTAGCATGATCCGCGAAGAACGTTTGCTAAAAGTTATTCTTGGTCCACATATCTCTGAAAAGAGTACTGTGCTTGCTGAGAAAAACAACACTGTAGTTTTCCGCGTAGCCATCGATGCAACTAAAGCAGAGATTAAAGCTGCAGTAGCGAAGCTATTTGAAGTTGAAGTTGATTCTGTTCGCACTTTAGTTAATAAAGGCAAAACCAAGCGTACCGGTGGCCGTGTAGGTCGTCGTATCGATTGGAAAAAAGCTTATGTTACTTTAGCTGCTGGTGCTGAAATCGATTTCGTCGGCGGCGCTGAATAAGCAAAGGAGAATTATCATGGCAGTTATTAAGTGTAAGCCAACCTCTCCAGGTCGTCGCCACGTAGTTAAAGTGGTGAATACGGACCTGCATAAGGGTAAACCTTTTGCTGGCCTGTTGGCGAAAAAAACTAAAAGTGGTGGCCGTAATAATACTGGCCGTATCACTGTACGCCACGTAGGTGGTGGACATAAGCAGCACTATCGTATTGTTGACTTTAAACGCAACAAAGATGGTATCCCTGCGAAAGTTGAACGTCTTGAATACGATCCAAACCGTACAGCGCACATCGCGCTAGTACTGTATGCAGATGGTGAGCGTCGTTATATTCTTGCTGCAAAAGGCATGAAAGCTGGCGACCCAATCCAATCTGGCTTGGATGCAGAAATCAAGACTGGTAACGCTAGACCGTTACGCAACATTCCAGTAGGTAGTGTTGTACACGCTGTCGAAATGAAGCCTGGTAAAGGCGCTCAAATCGCACGTTCAGCTGGTGCTTATGTACAAGTTGTTGCTCGTGATGGTGCTTATGCAACTCTACGTCTTCGCTCTGGCGAAATGCGTAAAGTTCCAGTAGATTGCCGCGCGACATTTGGTGAAGTTGGTAATGCCGAGCACATGCTACGCCAGTTAGGCAAAGCAGGTGCTAAGCGCTGGAGAGGCGTACGCCCTACAGTTCGAGGTGTTGCAATGAACCCAGTAGACCATCCACATGGTGGTGGTGAAGGCCGTACTTCTGGTGGACGTCATCCAGTGAGTCCATGGGGTGTGCCGACTAAGGGTTATAAAACTCGTAGCAACAAGCGCACTGATAAGTACATCGTACGTCGTCGTAATAAATAGTAAGAGGATTCGCCATGCCACGTTCTCTCAAGAAAGGTCCCTTCATTGACCTGCACTTGCTGAAGAAGGTAGAGAAAGCGATGGAAGCGGGAGACAAAAAGCCAATTAAGACTTGGTCTCGTCGCTCAATGATCATCCCTAATATGATTGGGTTGACCATCGCTGTCCATAATGGTCGTCAGCACGTACCTGTGTTCGTAACTGACGAAATGATCGGCCACAAGCTTGGTGAATTTTCACCAACTCGCACTTATCGCGGCCATGCTGCAGATAAGAAAGCGAAGAAGCGTTAATACGGGAGGAATAAGATGGAAGTTTTAGCTAAACATCGTTTTGCTCGTACGTCTGCGCAGAAGGCCCGTCTAGTTGCTGATCAAATTCGCGGATTGCCTGTTTCTAAGGCACTCGAGATTTTGACATTCAGCCCCAAGAAAGCCGCCGTACTAGTAAAAAAAGTACTTGACTCAGCTATCGCAAACGCCGAACACAACGAAGGTGCTGACATTGATGAGCTTAAAGTTGGAGCCGTCTTCGTAGATGAAGGCCCAACAATGAAGCGTATCATGCCACGTGCTAAAGGCCGCGCTGATCGTATCATGAAGCGTACCAGTCACATCACTGTGGTTGTAGCAGATCGCTAGGAGAAGAGAGCAATGGGACAGAAAGTACATCCTAATGGTATCCGTCTGGGTATCACTAAGCCTTGGATCTCTACCTGGTACGCAGATAAGTCAGACTATGCAAATAATCTGAACAGCGACTGGGAAGTGCGTCAATATTTAACTGAAAAGTTAAAAGCCGCATCAGTATCTAAGATTGTTATTGAACGCCCAGCGAAAAGCATCCGCGTTACTATTCACACTGCCCGTCCAGGTATTGTGATTGGTAAGAAAGGTGAAGACGTTGAAGTATTACGTGCCTATGTGTCTAAAATCACTGGTACTACTGCTCAAATCAACATCGCTGAGATCCGTAAGCCTGAATTAGACGCTAAGCTCGTTGCTGACTCTATTGCTCAGCAGTTAGAGCGTCGTGTTATGTTCCGTCGTGCTATGAAGCGCGCAGTACAAAACGCAATGCGCATTGGTGCTCAAGGTATCAAAGTTCAAGTGAGCGGCCGTTTAGGCGGCGCTGAAATTGCGCGTGCAGAATGGTATCGTGAAGGTCGTGTACCTTTGCATACTTTGCGTGCTGATATCGACTATTCAACCGCAGAAAGTCACACTCAATACGGTGTGATTGGTATTAAAGTTTGGATCTTCAAAGGCGAAGTTCTAGACGGTTTAGTACCTGCTATTGAAGAGCCTAAGCAGCAACCTAAGCGTAAGCCTCGTGGTAAATAGGAGAAACTTTTATGCTGCAACCTAAACGTATGAAGTTTCGCAAGATGTTCAAGGGCCGCAACCGTGGTCTAGCGAACGGTACTGAAGTTAGCTTTGGTACTTTCGGTTTGAAAGCAGTCGGCCGTGGCCGTTTAACTGCACGTCAAATTGAATCTGCACGTCGTGCCATGACACGTCATGTTAAACGTCAAGGACAAATTTGGATTCGAGTTTTCCCTGACAAGCCAATTACCTCTAAGCCTCTTGAAGTGCGTATGGGTAAAGGTAAAGGTAACGTTGAATACTGGGTATGTCAGATTCAACCTGGTAAGGTTCTTTACGAGATGGATGGTGTTCCTGAGTCGTTGGCTCGTGAAGCCTTCGCTTTGGCTTCTGCCAAACTTCCTCTGAAGACTACCTTCGTAACTAAGACGGTGATGTAATGAAAGCGAGCGAACTAAGAGAAAAGAGCGTTGAAGAACTTAACGCTGAATTACTTGGTCTGCTGCGTGAGCAGTTTAACCTGCGTATGCAACACGCTACTGGTCAGTTGACTCAAACGAATCAGTTGAAACTAGTGCGTCGTAACATTGCACGTGTTAAGACCATTATTACTTCTAAGGCAGGTGTGTAATGTCTGATAAAGCCCGTACTTTGCAAGGTAAAGTAATTAGCAACAAAATGGATAAGTCTATTACTGTTGCTATTGAGCGCCAAGTGAAACATCCTATTTATGGGAAGTACATTAAGCGTACAACTAAGATCCATGCACATGACGAAACTAATCAGTGTAATGAAGGGGATTTCGTGGCTATTAGCCAGTGTCGTCCTCTATCTAAGACTAAGTCTTGGACACTAGCTGAAGTAGTAACAAAAGCCTAATCTCGATTAGGTTAACGTAAACGGCCCCAGTATTTGGGGCCGTTTGTTTTTTTTGCTATGCATTCCAAAAATGTGTGTTATACTTGCGCGCCAATTTTGAGTAAATTATTACTTGAATTTGGTTCAAATATACTCCCATAGTGGGATTGTGTAGTAACGATAGCGGAGCACTTGAAATGATCCAAATGCAATCGACTCTAGACGTCGCATGTAACAGCGGCGCACGCAGAGTTCAGTGTATTAAGGTCTTGGGTGGCTCTCATCGTCGTTATGCCGGTATCGGCGACATTATCAAAGTTTCTGTTAAAGAAGCGATTCCTCGCGCTAAAGCGAAGAAAGGTGATGTATATAACGCGGTGGTAGTCCGTACTAAGAAAGGCGTACGTCGTCCAGACGGTTCTGTCATTCGCTTCGATCGGAATGCAGCGGTATTGCTTAACGCAAACCTTGCACCGATTGGTACTCGTATCTTTGGCCCAGTGACACGTGAATTGCGTAATGATAAATTCATGAAAATTGTCTCGCTGGCACCAGAAGTACTGTAAGGAGCTTCAAATGGCAGCTAAAATCCGTCGTGAAGACGAAGTAATTATATTAGCAGGTAAAGACAAGGGTAGCCGCGGTAAGGTTTCTCAAGTTCTACCTACTGGTAAGTTAATTGTTGAAGGCTTTAATCTTGTTAAAAAGCACCAGAAACCTAACCCTCAATTGGGTGTGACTGGCGGCGTTATCGAGAAAGAAGCACCGATGCAAGCATCAAACGTTGCGATCTTTAACCAAGCCACAGGCAAGGCAGATCGTGTTGGTTTCCGATTTGAAGACGGCAAAAAAGTCCGTTTCTTTAAATCGAACAGCGAACTCGTTAAGTAATTTGGAGTAAACGATGGCGAAACTGCATGATAAATATCAAGAGACTGTAGTTGCTGAACTAGCTAAAAAGTTCGGCTACAGCAGTGTCATGCAAGTCCCTCGGATTGAAAAAATCACCCTAAACATGGGTGTGGGCGAAGCTGTTGCAGATAAGAAAGTTATGGAGCATGCGCTCCGTGACATGACTGCAATCGCTGGCCAGAAGCCAATTGTAACTGTTGCTCGTAAATCAGTTGCTGGTTTTAAAATCCGTGAAGGCTACCCTATTGGCTGTAAAGTTACCCTACGCGGTGAGCGTATGTGGGAATTTTTAGAGCGTTTAGTTGACATTGCAATACCACGTATTCGTGATTTCCGAGGCTTAAGCGCTAAAGCGTTTGACGGCCGTGGTAATTATGCAATGGGCGTGCGTGAGCAGATCATCTTCCCAGAAATCGATTATGATAAAATCGATAAAATTCGTGGTATGGATATTGTTATCACTACTACTGCGAAGAATGATGAAGAAGGTCGTGCTTTGTTAGACGCTTTTAACTTCCCATTCAAGAAATAAGGGTAGCATAATGGCAAAAACATCTATGAAAGCACGTGAAGCAAAACGTGCGCAGCTCGTAGCTAAATATGCTGAAAAGCGTTTAGCACTTAAGGCTATAATCAGCAGCCCTGCAACTTCTGAAGAAGATCGCTGGGATGCCGTACTTAAGTTACAAGCTCTACCACGTGATTCTAGCGCTGCGCGTCAACGCAACCGCTGTAATCAAACTGGTCGCCCACATGGTTTTCTACGTAAATTCGGCTTAAGCCGTATTAAATTACGTGAAGCAACCATGCGTGGTGAAGTTCCTGGTCTGCGTAAGGCCAGCTGGTAAGCACTTGTCACGGAGTAAGCTAATATGAGCATGCAAGATCCTATTGCGGATATGTTAACCCGTATTCGTAACGGCCAAGCTGCTAACCACGTATCTGTTAAGATGCCTTCAGCTAAGTTAAAAGTAGCAATTGCGAAATTACTTAAAGATGAAGGTTTCATTACTGAATACGCCGTAGCAGATGAAGCTAAGCCTGAATTAGAAATTACGTTAAAGTACTTTCAAGGCAAACCAGTCGTTGAGACTATCCAGCGTGTAAGTCGCCCTGGTCTTCGTATTTACAAAGGTAAAGACGAGTTACCAAAGGTGATGGGCGGTCTGGGTATCGCAATTGTGTCCACTTCTCAAGGCTTGATGACTGATCGCGCCGCCCGCCAAAATGGCACGGGTGGCGAGGTTATCTGCTACGTAGCGTAAGGAGCTAGAAATGTCTCGTGTTGCAAAAGCACCAGTCACTGTTCCTGCTGGCGTAGAGGTGACTTTAAACGAACAGACCTTAACTGTTAAAGGCAGTAAAGGAAGTCTGACTCGAGTAATCAACAATGCGGTAAATGTTGTTATCGAAGATGCACAAGTAAAGTTTCTTCCTGTCGATGGCGTTTCTAACGCTTGGGCTCAGGCTGGTACTGCACGTGCACTAGTAAACAACATGGTTGTTGGTGTATCTCAAGGTTTTGTGAAAAAACTTAAATTAGTTGGTGTAGGTTACCGTGCAAAGATTGCTGGTAGTGACTTAGATTTAACATTAGGTTTCTCACATCCATTAGTACACAAACTGCCCGCAGGCGTTACTGCAGAGTGTCCTAGCCAAACTGAAATCGTGCTTTCGGGCGTTGATAAACAAGTTGTTGGTCAGGTTGCTGCTGAAATTCGCGGATATCGTCCACCAGAGCCTTATAAAGGCAAAGGTGTTCGTTATGATGACGAAATAGTACGCCGTAAAGAGGCTAAGAAGAAGTAGGTAACGCGATATGGATAAGAAAACATCTCGCTTACGTCGCGCGTTACGTGCACGTAAGAAGATCCAAGAGCTGGGCGTGAATCGTCTGGTTGTACATCGTACACCGCGTCACATTTATGCTCAGGTGATCAATCCTGAAGCTCAGGTGTTGGCAGTTGCTTCAACCGTTGAAAAAGCGGTTAAAGAGCTACTAAAGAGTACCGGTAACGTTGATGCGGCTAAAGCAGTAGGTAAAATTGTTGCTGAGCGTGCGATCGAGAAGGGCGTAGCAACAGTTGCGTTCGACCGTTCTGGTTTCAAGTATCATGGTCGTGTAGCTGCACTAGCAGATGCCGCTCGTGAAGCTGGCCTGAAGTTCTAAGGGGTTATAAAAATGGCTAAATTAGAAGCTCAGCAAAAAGACGATCTGCAAGAGAAATTGATTGCAGTTAATCGTGTTTCTAAAGTAGTTAAGGGCGGTCGTATCTTTAGCTTCACAGCACTAACAGTAGTGGGTGACGGTAACGGTAAGATTGGCTATGGCTATGGTAAAGCGCGTGAAGTTCCAGCTGCTATTCAAAAAGCAATGGAAAAAGCCCGTCGTAATATGGTAACAGTGGAGTTGAATGCAGGTACTTTGCATCACCCAGTTAAAGGTCGCCATACTGGTTCAAAAGTTTATATGCAACCAGCATCACAGGGTACCGGTATTATTGCCGGTGGCGCAATGCGTGCCGTATTGGAAGTAGCAGGCGTTCATAACGTTCTGTCAAAAGCATACGGTTCTACTAACCCGATCAACATCGTTCGCGCAACTGTCGATGCGTTGGTGCACATGAAGTCACCAGCTCAAATCGCAGCAAAACGTGGCCTGAATGTTGATGAGATTCGGGGGTAATGCACCATGGCTACTAAAACTTTAAAAGTCACACAGACTAAAAGCAGCATTGGTCGTTTACCAAAACACCGTGCAACCTTAACCGGTTTAGGCCTACGCCGTATTAATCACACTGTTGAAGTTGAAGATACACCTTCAGTTCGCGGTATGATTAACAAGGTGTACTACATGGTTTCGGTGGAGGAATTAGGATAATGCGTCTAAATACTCTATCTCCAGCAGCAGGTTCTAAATCTGCTCCTAAGCGTGTAGGCCGTGGTATCGGTTCAGGTTTAGGTAAAACAGCGGGACGTGGCCATAAAGGTCAGAAGTCTCGTTCAGGCGGCGGTGTTCGCGTCGGTTTCGAAGGTGGTCAAATGCCACTTAAGATTCGTTTACCTAAGTTTGGCTTTACTTCGCGTCGCGCTTTGGTAACAGCTGAAGTTCGTTTACTCGAACTAGCAAAAGTTAACGGTGATGTTGTCGATTTGAATGCACTGAAAGATGCGAACGTTATTACTCGCAACATCCAGTTTGCGAAAATCGTTCTTTCAGGTACCATTGACCGCCCAGTGACTGTAAAAGGTCTCAAGGTAACCAAAGGTGCTCGTGCAGCTATTGAAGCTGCCGGTGGCAAGATCGAGGAATAATACGTCGATGGCAAAACCAGGACTTGATTTAAAAAGCGCGAAAGGCGGTTTATCTGAACTGAAAACTCGTCTTCTGTTCGTGATTGGTGCGATTATCGTCTTTAGAGCCGGTTCGTTCGTGCCAATTCCTGGTATTGACGCAGCTGTATTGGCAGAGCTATTTGCTCAGCAAAAAGATACCATCCTTGGCATGTTTAACATGTTCTCGGGTGGTGCCTTAGAGCGTGCTTCTATCTTCGCATTGGGTATTATGCCGTATATTTCGGCATCTATCATTATGCAGTTATTGACTGTTGTGCATCCTGCACTCGCTGAATTGAAAAAGGAAGGCGAATCAGGACGTAAGAAAATTAGTCAATATACTAGATATGGCACACTCGTGTTGGGTACGCTGCAATCTGTCGGTATTGCAACGGGTTTACCAAATCTGATGCCTGGTCTTGTGGCCAATCCCGGATTTGGTTTCTACTTTGTTGCAGTTGTGAGCTTAGTAACAGGAACAATGTTCCTTATGTGGCTAGGTGAGCAAATTACCGAACGTGGTATTGGTAATGGTATCTCGATTTTAATTTTCGCAGGTATTGTTGCTGGTCTACCATCGGCCATCGGCTCAACGGCTGAGCAGGCGCGTCAAGGTGACATGAATGTATTAGTACTACTGTTGCTCGCAGTGATTGTATTTGCTGTAACTTATTTAGTGGTATTTGTGGAACGTGGTCAACGTCGTATCGTCGTTAACTACGCTAAACGTCAACAAGGCCGTAAGGTTTTTGCAGCGCAAAGCACACATTTACCATTAAAAATAAATATGGCAGGTGTGATTCCACCAATCTTTGCTTCCAGCATTATTTTGTTTCCAGGTACACTGGCTCAGTGGTTTGGACAAAATGAGTCTATGTCATGGTTAAGCGATTTCGCTTTAGCTGTGTCACCAGGACAACCGCTGTATTCATTATTGTATGCGACAGCAATCATCTTTTTCTGTTTCTTCTATACTGCGTTGGTTTTTAACCCTCGTGAAACAGCAGATAACTTGAAAAAGAGTGGTGCATTCATTCCTGGGATCCGTCCCGGAGAACAGACTTCGCGTTACATTGATAAAGTAATGACACGTTTAACCTTAGCGGGTGCGTTGTATATTACCTTTATCTGCTTAATTCCGGAGTTCATGTTAATTGCGTGGAAAGTACAGTTCTATTTTGGCGGTACTTCGCTACTAATTATAGTAGTCGTAATCATGGACTTCATGGCTCAGGTTCAGACCCATATGATGTCCCATCAATATGAGTCTGTGATGAAGAAAGCTAATCTTGTTAACAAAGCCAATTTAGACCGCTTTGGAAAATAAGATTGCTTTTACGGAGTGATGAAATGAAAGTTCGAGCTTCCGTGAAGAAGATCTGCCGTAATTGCAAGATCGTCAAGCGTAGTGGTGTTGTACGCGTTATATGTGTTGAACCAAAACACAAACAGCGTCAAGGCTAAGAAAGAAGTTTGGTCAGCTCAATAATGGGCTGACCAAAATATTGTTTGCAAATCTGTCGTCTGTCGAGTATCCTTTCGGGCTTTTCGCAGATGGCCTTTAACTTTAAGGAGTGCATAGTGGCCCGTATCGCTGGCATTAACATTCCTGATCAAAAGCATACAGTCATTGCGTTGACTGCTATTTTTGGTATTGGACGTACACGCGCTAGAGCAATCTGCGCATCTACTTCAATTGCTGAAGATGCTAAGATCAAGGAATTGAGCGAAGCTCAAATAGATATCCTACGCGAAGAAGTCGCCAAATACACTGTAGAAGGTGACTTGCGTCGTGAGATTTCAATGAACATCAAGCGTCTTATGGATCTTGGTTGTTATCGTGGTCTCCGCCATCGTCGTAGCCTGCCCCTTCGTGGGCAACGTACTAAGACCAATGCGCGTACGCGTAAAGGTCCACGTAAGCCAATAAGAAAGTAACGGGAAGGTAAACCAAAATGGCTAAAGTTCCGTCACGTTCTCCGCGTAAGCGCGTACGTAAACAGGTTGCAGATGGCATGGCTCATATCCATGCGTCTTTCAACAACACAATTGTCACCATTACGGATCGTCAAGGTAATGCGTTGTCATGGGCTACCTCAGGTGGTTCTGGTTTCCGTGGTTCACGTAAATCAACACCATTCGCTGCGCAGGTTGCTGCTGAGCGTGCAGGTATTGCTGCTCAAGACTACGGTGTTAAAAACCTTGAAGTTTTCGTGAAGGGTCCTGGTCCAGGTCGTGAATCAGCCATTCGTGCGCTGAACGCTGTTGGTTATAAAATTACCAACATTACCGATGTGACGCCTATCCCTCATAATGGCTGTCGTCCACCTAAAAAGCGTCGTGTATAACACTGCGTATATAGGATAGTTGGAGAAAGATCATGGCAAGATACTTGGGTCCCAAGCTCAAGCTCAGCCGCAGAGAAGGTACAGACCTTTTCCTAAAAAGCGGTGTGAGAGCAATCGATTCGAAGTGTAAGCTAGAAACTGCACCTGGACAACATGGCGCACGTAAGCCACGTTTGTCTGAGTATGGTATTCAGTTACGCGAGAAACAAAAAGTTCGTCGTATTTATGGTGTGCTAGAAAAGCAATTCCGTAACTACTACAAAGAAGCTGCACGTCTAAAAGGCAATACTGGTGAAAACCTTTTGCAACTTTTAGAAGTCCGCCTAGATAACGTCGTTTATCGTATGGGTTTCGGTTCTACTCGTGCAGAATCACGTCAGCTAGTAAGCCATAAATCTGTTATGGTTAACGGTCGTGTTGTTAACATTCCGTCATTCAAAGTGTCTGCGAATGATGTTGTAAGCATCCGTGAAAAGTCACGTACTCAAGCTCGTATTAAAGCGGCTTTAGAAGTGGCTGGTCAACGCGAAAAGCCTACATGGGTAGAAGTCGACAATGCGAAAATGGAAGGTGCTTTCAAGCGCGTTCCAGAACGTAGCGATTTGTCTGCGGATATTAACGAACAGCTGATCGTCGAGCTTTACTCTAAGTAAAGCTAACAAACAAGAGAGGACACAATGCAGGGTTCTGTTACAGAATTTCTTAAACCGCGTCTCGTTGATATTGAGCAGGTTAATTCAACTCGCGCCAAAGTTACACTAGAGCCACTAGAACGTGGTTTTGGCCATACCTTAGGTAACGCGTTGCGTCGCATCCTATTGTCGTCTATGCCTGGCTGTGCAGTTACTGAAGTCGAAATTGACGGCGTACTGCATGAATACAGCAGTAAGGAAGGCGTACAAGAAGATATCCTTGAGATATTGCTTAATCTTAAGGGATTAGCAGTGACCATCGAGGGTAAAGACGAGGCTTTGCTTACATTAAGCAAGTCCGGCACAGGCCCTGTTACAGCAGCAGATATCACACATGATGGTGATGTTACCATCGTGAATCCTGATCATGTTATCTGTCACTTGACTGGTAACAATGATATCAGCATGCGTATCCGCGTTGAGCGTGGTCGTGGTTATGTGCCAGCTTCGGCTCGTGCACAGACTGAAGACGATGATCGCCCAATCGGTCGTTTGCTGGTTGATGCTTCTTTTTCACCTGTTGCTCGCATTGCTTATAATGTTGAAGCCGCTCGTGTTGAACAGCGTACTGACTTAGACAAACTTGTGATAGATATGACCACAAACGGTACTATCGATCCTGAGGAAGCAATTCGTCGTTCTGCAACAATTTTAGCTGAACAGCTAGATGCGTTTGTTGAACTACGTGATGTTACTGAGCAGGCTGTTGTAGAAGAGAAACCGGAGTTCGATCCGATTTTGCTGCGTCCTGTCGACGATTTAGAGCTAACTGTACGTTCGGCTAACTGTTTAAAAGCCGAAGCGATTCATTACATCGGAGATCTGGTACAACGCACTGAAGTTGAGTTGCTTAAGACCCCTAACTTAGGTAAGAAATCTCTTACTGAAATTAAGGATGTTTTAGCGTCTCGCGGACTGTCGTTAGGTATGCGTCTAGAAAACTGGCCTCCGGCTAGTTTAGCTGACGACCTATAAGTCTCAGGTTAGTACAGATTTAGGTTATAAGGATTAGGTCATGCGCCATCGTAAGAGTGGTCGTCAACTAAACCGCAACAGCAGTCATCGCCAAGCTATGTTCCGTAACATGGCTTGTTCAATAGTTCGTCATGAGATTATCAAGACAACTGTAGCTAAAGCGAAAGAACTGCGTCGCGTTGTTGAACCTCTAATAACACTTGCTAAAGTTGACAGCGTTGCAAATCGCCGTTTAGCTTTCGCTCGTACCCGCGACGCTGAAGTTGTAGGTAAGTTATTTACTGAATTGGGTCCACGCTTCCAGGAACGTCCTGGTGGTTACACTCGTATTCTTAAGTGCGGTCTACGTACCGGTGATAAAGCCCCAATGGCTTACATCGAGTTAGTAGGTCGTCCTGAAGCTGCTGAAGCTGTTGAAGTTGAAGCTGCTGAGTAATTAATTACTCACCGAAAAACCGAGCCTAGGCTCGGTTTTTTTTTATCTTTTTTTAACTTCGACTTTGTTTCAAACATCATATCTTTTTAGCTGCAATCCATATCCATTTATTGTACAACTTGGTAAATGTCTACTATTTATGCGTAATCTTGTATCTGATTATTTTCACAATCGCTCTCAGCTCGGTCAACGAGATGAACCCAATACTCATTTTCTTGATTCTCTGATCCGATATGTGTCGTGCAACTCTGTTTAGTAAAATCGTATTATTGTGTTTGTATTAAGGACATAATAGCAACGTTAACCATGTCTAAGCTTAAGTCGATAATACCAAGTACAAGACGCTAAAGTTGTTCTTATGTTTGCAACAATGGCTATTCCGTTTAAGCCAATGTTCACAGGTTTTGAGCTGCAAACGAACCTTCAACAGAGTTGGTCGAAACCACTTACTATATGTGTAATATTTTACTGATGTAGGAATATGGCTGACGGCGGGAATGCAATGCTGGATCTGTTACTTAACATCACGTTAAGGCTGCGTATTCGACTTGATTAACGTACTTTGAAGTTATACTGAATGACTAGCTTATATGATGCCATTATTGTTAACCGTGGCGTGTAGACATGCTACATAGGTCTTACCATAACTAACTATTATCTATTTGGCATCAGCTTGGAATCATAAATGGTCATCAAATTCTCCTTTGTATTGCCAACTGTATTGCATTACTTGCAATAGGCTAGTAATGACGCACCTCTGCGCCTAGTTAAAAAAATCACAAGTTTGATATGAAATAGGCCGAATATTGTCATTTTGCCTTATCTATCTCACTTTTTAACCTGAATTGAGATTATTTGGCATTATTGAGCTGATGCCAAAAATAGAAAATATGGATTAGTCTATAGGTTAAAGCCGTTGTGCTGTGGTTCAAAATCATTGAATCAAAACTGGAAACACAATAAATAGAAGGGTTTTATTGAAACCAGAGTTGTTCATAATTCGATAGGCTTTCATTATAGGTATGACCTACTGTGACTGGCATTGTTCAGTACGCGGAAAATAAGCAGACTTTTAATAGAGACACAACATTTTCAGTTAAGCAGTATTTTACCTTAAATGGATATAATGGTTTTTTGCACCGTCACACCATTGTTTTTTATCCTTGCTGAAAATCTTAATGTAAAACCCACAATAGGTTATAAACCTATGTTCAAACTATTCTCTCCGTAATGAGTAGCTAAAATAATAGCAATTATCTGTCTATAACAATTGAAATTTTATTCATAAAAAAAGCCTCCGAAGAGGCTTTTTATTACAAATAGACTTTATTTATCTTCAAGAGCTTTTTGATTATAGGTCGGTTTTTCATGCGTTTGACCCATAGCTTCAGCAACTTCAGGTGGCATGTAATTTTCATCATGCTTAGCGAGTACTTCAGTGGCCTCTAGTTTTCCTGACTCAACCAGTACACCCTGGGCAACGATACCTTGACCTTCTCTAAATAAGTCTGGTAATAAATCGTCGTATGTAACGGATACAGTCCCACCCGCTGAATCATGTACAGCAAATTCAACGTGTAAGCTGTCTGGATCGCGTTTCATCGATCCCATTGTTACCATGCCACCGATTCGGATACGTTGTCCAAGCTCTGGCTTTACACCCGTATCGTTTTTACCGTGGGTAATTTCATACGGTGTATAGAATAAATTCAAATTTGAATTTAGTGCGTACAATAGTAATGATGCAACAGCAGCAACGCCCGCAATCAATGCAACGGCAAGGGTTAATCTCTTTTTACGTCTTGGATTCACGGTTATTACCTCTTGTTTCTTTCAGGCGTTGTTCACGCGTTATCTTTTTAGCAATTTCGATCAGGACTTTACGTTTTTGTCTGATACTCAGGGTTATTAATGTGGCTAGACAGCCGAACGTTACACCATAGGATAGCCAAACATAAAATGCGTAACCGCCCATATCAAGAAAATCTTTAAATGAATCAAATTGCATTATTTTGCCTCCTCTGCGGTTGCTAAGTCTCTCACCCAAGGGCGCATGCCATTGCGAGCAAGGATCTCTGTTCTATAGCGGATCAAGGTTATCGCTCCAATCATCATCCCAAACCCGAAAATATTAATTAACAGTGGGTATAACATATCGGTCGACATCGTCGATTTTTCTGTGATTCTAATGGTTGATGGCTGATGTAAACTACTCCACCAATCAACGGAATATTTAATAATGGGTATATTAATTACGCCGACAATCGCCAGAATTCCAGAAGCTCTAGCCGCGAGGACTTTATCTTCAAATGATGCATACAGTGATATAACCCCAAGGTAGAGAAACAGTAATACCAGTTCAGAGGTTAAGCGTGCATCCCATACCCACCAAGTTCCCCACATAGGTTTACCCCATGCAGCACCTGTTAGTAAGGCAATAAAGGTAATGACTGCACCAATAGGTGCGATAGCTGCCGCGGCCCAGTCTGCCGATTTTATTTGCCAAACTAAGCCAATAAATGAAGCTACTGCCATACCCATATATGCAGCCATTGACATCGATGCAGCAGGTACATGGATAAAGATGATTCGGTAACTGTCACCTTGTTGGTAATCTGTCGGGGCAAATAATAAACCCCAAATACTGCCTGTTCCAACGAGTAATATTGCTAGAATACTAAACCAAGGCAACAAAGTGCCTGACAGTTTATATGCCCGTTCAGGGTCTGCGTAAGAATGTAACCATTTCCACATTAGTTTGTGCTCACACGTAAAGAGGCGCCAATTGCGAAAGGTGCCAAGATTAAAGAACCGACCAACATTGCGGCAAGAATCGCAAGTTGACCATCATAAGCCATATTCAGTCCTGCAGCATCAATCGCACTAGTGGCAAAAATAAGTACAGGTATATATAAAGGTAGAATAAGTAAACTTAGCAGGACTCCTCCTTTGCGAAGTCCTACAGTCAGTGCAACACCTATCGCACCAAGTAACGACAATATCGGTGTACCTAATGCTAAAGTCGACATCAATGCACCGTAACTATTGTCTTCTAAATGCAACAGTACAGCGAGTAATGGTGCGACTAGAATTAAAGGCACACCAGTAAGTATCCAATGTGCTAGAACTTTGGCCAGAACCATTAATGCTAACGGTTGTGGGCTCAGTAGCATTTGTTCTAAGCTGCCATCGTTGTAATCTGCTTTAAATAAACGTTCTAATGACAGCATAGATGCAAGTAAGGCTGCTACCCAGATAATACCAGGTGCTACTCTAGTCAACACTTGAGGTTCCGGTCCAATTCCTAAAGGAAAAAGAGTGACCACTAAAATAAAGAATAACAGCGGGTTAAAAATATCACCTCGATGTCTAATGGCAATTCTTAAATCACGTTGCAAAAGCGTCATGAATGCTGTGGTGTAACTGATTCCTCGTTTCATTCAAATACCTTATACAAAGCGATAGTCGAGAGTGATTTTACGTAGTATGGCATCACTAATAATGCTCATATCCTGATGTGTGGTTAATATTACACATCCACCCGATTCAGCATGTTGAATAAAAAGTTGCTCTAATTCTTCTACACCTTTTTTATCAATTGCGGTAAAAGGTTCGTCGAGGATCCATATTTTACAATTACTGTGTTGTAATCTGGCTAATGCAGTACGTCGATGTTGTCCCGCAGATAAATGACCTGCTAGTGCTTCTTCAAAACCGGTTAAATTGACTTTCGCCAAAATTTCAGTGGTATCGAAATTATCATAGCCACTAATTCTTAAATTGAAGTTAAGATTTTCTTCTGCTGTTAGCTCGCTTTTCACACCCGCTAAATGCCCTAGATAGAGTAAGTCGTGATTAAATTCGTCTCTACAGCGATTGATGTTTTCACCATTATATTCAACTTCACCGGCATAGGGACGTGACAAACCAGCAATAATACGTAAAAGACTGGTTTTACCGGCACCATTAGGACCTTCAATCTGGACAATATCCCCTGCATTGATATTAAAACTCAGTCCATCAAATAGAATGCGCTCTTCCCTAATACAGGTTAATTCGTTGGCACTTAATAGCACTTGTGATTGGTTTGATATGGTCACTTATCCCTCTTATTTTACTTGAGGATGAATTCGAAAAGATATTAACACAAACACTTTTATCGGTTTAGCTTTGTCACTGATTAAGTGCTAGCAATTTGATATGGTTCCAAAATTATGAATTTAGTTTGAACTTTTTCATCGATTACTAATATATTACCTGAACTACACAGATTGTCTCGATTTAGAGGCTAAGCTGAGATTGTTATCACAAAAAGATGAGTTTTTTTGCTAATTGTAGTAATCTATCGTTGCTAAAAATGAGTCTGCCTTCTAAATCAAAGGGCAGCGTTAAGCTTTGTATATTTGCAATTAGGAACGATGAATATGAAAAAATTGTTAGCAATGACTGCAGTAGCTGCCTTAACTTTGTCTGCAAATGTATTTGCTCAAGAAGGTGAAGCTATTTACAATAAAGCGTGTCAAGTATGTCACAGCATGGGTGTGGCCGGAGCGCCTAAAGTTCATGACGCTGCGGCATGGGAACCACGTCTAGCAAAAGGTTTAGATGCCTTAGTTGGTTCGGTTAAGTCTGGTTTAAACGCAATGCCACCAGGTGGTATGTGTACTGACTGTACCGATGAAGATTACAAAAACGCAATTCAGTTTATGTCTAAGTAGTTTTCAACTAAATCAAAAAACCGGCTTTTATAGCCGGTTTTTTATGGGTTAATTTCAGTGATGCTAACTGAGAACATCACTAATATTACACAATACTATTGCACTAAGGTATCCAGAGTTAGTGCAGCATTATCACCCACTTTAATGGCTTTAATGGTACCCTTTAGGTCTCCAGGTTGCGGTTTCACGCTGCCATTTTTTGACAGTACCGCAATTATTTCGACTTCTTGTACTGAGCTCAGTGTGACATCGCCACCCATTGAAGTACTATCATCTAATGTGATTGTTGCAGGTAAACTGCTAGCACTGATTTTAGTTGCAGCTAACGGTACTTTTGGACCTTGCGTTGCTCGTGCGAAAATAAACACAGTATCGCTATCGGCCACTTTGTCTGCTAATTCTGGAGCAATAGAAACTTCAATTGCGACTGTCTTCGCATTGCTCGTAACTACTGGCTTTTGAGTTGAATCACCATTAGGCATTGCCGAACCTTCATTAAGGCGCATGTTTGCAGATTCAATTGCATTCATTAATGCTGTTCTATCAACATCATCTCGATCGCTGTCTAAGATCATCTGCCAAGCATTGATAGCTTTGTTGTAGTCAGCGGTAAAGAATGCATCCATGCCAACAAGAAGTAGTGTAGAGGGGTCTTGTGGGTCTAACGCTAAAGATTGATCAATCACAGCTTGAATCGCCGGCGACATCTGCTGATTTGCTTTATAGTATAGCGCAGTCGCTTTAGGCCCAAGGAGTTCAGCTTGCGTGCCGACGAGTTCCATTACCTTATCAAATGCGCCAATGGCTTTATCATATTGGTTGGCAGATATATAAGCATGACCAAGGCTAAACCAAGCTTGGCTATCGTCTGGCTGTGCCTGCACTTTTGCTTCCATCATTTGTACCCGTTGCGACATTATTTGCGCCGGATCCATGCCTTGATGAGGATTGCTTGCTTGAGGAGGATTGGCTAATTCGTTATAAGCACCTAAGTGTTGATATAGGTAACCGGAAACAGCCAATAAGCACAAGGTCATAAAAGCAGGCCATAATGCGTTTTTTGATTTAATTTCTACATCAAGGGAGTCATCACCTTTTTGTTGCATGTCCTGAAGTAGATTTATCTCTAATTCTTTCTTTAATGCTTCGAATTCGACTTGATCCAAAAGCTCGTCATGTAATTCTTTTTCAAGAATTGTTAACCGCTCAGCAAAAAGTTCAAGGTTAGTTTGTCTACGAACGCCAGACTCTTCGGCTTGTAACAGTTTTGTTTGGCGAAAGTGTGGAACCCAAATCATGATTAGGCCGATGAGTACGACAAGCGCAATAAAAATCCAAAATGTGGTCATTATGTCAATATTCACTTTTAGGTTAACAGAGAAAGCGGCATTTACCGCAGTGCTTGGAACTTCGATTATACGTAAAGATTATTAATTGAATAGTAATATAAGGCAGATATGAATCCAAATCCTGATAGTTGCGTACTGGTTCACAGATTGAATGGTTTGACTAACTAATAGCGAAACTTTATATCAGTAATACTGTCAGACAAGTTGCCAAAAAAATTCGTTTTGGTTGAATCGGTGTTCATAATGAGACTGGTGACCCAATTTTGTACGAAAATGGCAGACATATGTCATAGCAAGTTCTAAAATGCGTTAAAATTCGTTTAAGCTAATGTGCGTATATTAGTTTCATCGCATTAATTAGTACTGTCGTGATTTGTTTGTTTCAGATCCGCTAATTTTTTTAGACTAAGGAATACCCATGATTCCAGAACTTGGACATTTCTCGCTAATTCTCGGTTTGGCTTTTGCCTTACTGCTAGCTAGCGTGCCGTTATATGGTTCCGCACGTAAAGACCAGTATCTTGTTCGATATGCCTGGCCACTGACATACGGAATGTTTTTTTTCATCAGTCTCTCCGTTATAGCACTAGGGTACAGCTTTGCTGTTGATGATTTCTCTGTGGCTTATGTCGCCCATCACTCTAATTCTCAACTACCAATATTCTTTAAAATTGCGGCGGTATGGGGTGGTCATGAAGGTTCATTATTATTCTGGGTATTCGCGTTGTCTGTATGGACTGCATCAGTAGCACTATTTAGTAAGGGCTTAGAAGAAGTCTTTACCGCAAGGGTGTTATCTGTTTTAGCGATGATTGTTGTTGGCTTCAGTTTATTTATGATCCTTACATCAAGTCCATTTGAACGGATATTTCCTATTCCTCTAGAAGGGCGAGATTTAAATCCAATGTTGCAAGATGTTGGCTTAATCTTCCACCCACCAATGTTGTATCTAGGGTATGTGGGTTTTTCAGTCTGTTTTGCCTTTGCTATTGCAGCCCTCATGAGTGGCAGACTTGATTCTGCTTGGGCACGCTGGAGTCGTCCATGGACATTAGCGGCATGGATATTTCTAACTGGCGGTATTTCACTTGGTTCTTGGTGGGCTTACTACGAATTAGGTTGGGGCGGCTGGTGGTTCTGGGACCCAGTTGAAAATGCATCATTTATGCCTTGGTTAGTCGGTACTGCTTTAGTGCACTCATTAATTGTGACGGAAAAGCGTGGGGCATTCCGTAACTGGACTGTATTGCTGTCTATCTTTGCCTTCTCATTAAGTTTACTCGGCACCTTTATTGTACGTTCTGGTGTGCTTACGTCAGTGCATTCATTTGCAGCAGATCCAAGTCGTGGTTTGTTTATCTTGCTGTTGTTAGGTATTGCCATTGGTGGTTCGTTAACTCTGTTTGCTTTCCGAGCCAGTGAAATGAGCAGTCCAGCACGATTTGAGCTTAAATCGAAAGAAACCATGTTGCTAATCTGTAATGTGTTACTCACTGTTGCTGCAGGTACTGTGTTGCTGGGTACGCTTTATCCTTTATTGATAGATGCATTAGGCATGGGCAAGATTTCCGTCGGACCTCCATATTTTAATGCTGTATTTGTACCTATCGTATTAGTGCTATTTGGCTTTATGGGTATTGGTCCAATTATTCGCTGGAAGAAATCTAAAGCAGGCGAAATTAAAAAACAGTTACTTATTCCAGCTATTATTGCATTAGTTACCGGTGTCGCTGCTCCATTTATTGCTGGTGGCCAATTTAATGCTTGGGTGATGTGTGGTGTGGCTGCTACAGCATGGATCATGCTATCCACTTTTCGCGCTGCTTATAATATGGTGAGCGATAAAGAAGGTGGTATTAGTCTTAATCGAATTGGCCGTAGTCAATTGGGAATGCTCTTCGCTCACTTTGGTATTGCTGTGTCGGTAATGGGGGCTACTATTGTCTCTAACTATTCGATTGAAAAAAGCGTACGTATGGGTCCTGGTATCAGCCAAGAACTAGCAGGTTACACATTTAAGTATTTAGAAACTAAAAATGTTGTCGGTCCTAACTATACCGCTCAACAAGGTCAGATTGAGATTTACAAAGATGATGAATTTATCACCTTACTAAAACCTGACCGTCGTCAATATAATGTACGAACTATGGATATGACTGAAGCGGGTATTGATTGGGGATTATTCCGCGATTTATATGTCACTATGGGTGATCCCATTAGTTTAACCGAGTTTGCGGTGCGTCTTAATTATAAACCGTTTGTACGTTGGTTGTGGTTTGGATCAATCTTTATGATGATTGGTGGCTTCCTGGCAGCATCCGATAAGCGTTATCGTGTAAAGCAAGCTGCGACAGATGAAGCAGTAAAAGCAAAATTAGCGACTGCTTAATATACTCGGAGACATTATGAAGAAGTTTGTACTGTTTATACCTTTGGTTATATTTTTAGGTATGGGCGTGTTTTTATACAAAGGATTATTTCTCAATCCTAAGGTGCTTGATTCTGCATTAGAAGGAAAGCCAGTTCCGGCTTTCCAACTTGAGCGCTTAGAAGTGCCTAGTGAAGTGTTAACTGAGAAAGATCTTCCAGCAAAAGTGTCTATGTTGAACTTTTGGGCAACTTGGTGTCCAGCATGTAAGTATGAGCATCCTTATTTGATGATGCTGTCTAAACGTAACTTGTTACCTATATATGGTATCAACTATCGTGACGAGAGAGCATTAGCTGTTAAGGAGTTAACTACTCAAGGTGATCCATACACAGTTAACATCTTTGACAAAGATGGTCGCTTAGGTCTTGATCTTGGAGTTTATGGAGCACCGGAAACTTTTATAGTCGACCACAACGGTATTATTCGTTATCGCTATGCAGGTCCTATAGATCAAACAGTATGGACACAAACCTTGTATCCAATGATCCAGCAATTACAAGCTGAAGCTAAAGTCGATGGAGCATCGTAATGAAATTCATATTTAAAATGATGGTGGCTTGTACGAGTTTACTTTTTACTCTGACGGTAATGGCGACACCTGTTGATACTTATGAATTTCAATCGGTAGATAATCAACAAAGAGCATTGTCACTAGCACACCAATTGCGTTGCCCACAGTGTCAGAATCAAAACTTAGTCGATTCAAACTCTCCGGTTGCGCAAGATTTACGTCTTGAAGTGTATACGATGGTCGATAGTGGTAAGTCAGATTCAGAGATTATTGAATTTATGACCAGCCGCTATGGCGATTTTGTCTTATACAATCCAAAGTTAGACTCGAAAACTTATATTCTATGGCTTGGTCCATTTGGGTTACTTGTTTTAGGTCTCTTTATTGGTTTTATCTTTGTGCGTAAGCAACGTATACAGGCATCTGAATCGACAACCTTGTCAACAGAGCAACAAGCTGAGTTAGATGCGTTATTAAATCGTAGTAAGACAACTAAGTAACCGATTGGAGTATTAACTTTGAAACAGTGGTTTGCGTTTATTTTCACTTGTCTCATTCTTATGGGGACAGCAGGTCCGGTAAATGCATACCCAGGCATGCAAGCAGCGGCCAAGCAAACCACTGAATCAACACTCGATCGCATAAACATATTGCCGCAACCATTCCCAATTGCGCTAGTCGATTTTACTGATCTTGTTGGTCAGTCGGTTAACTTTGAACAATATAAGGGTAAAGTGGTTGTTGTGAATCTTTGGGCTACTTGGTGTCCACCTTGTGTTAGAGAACTTCCAGCACTCGATCGATTAAATCAAACTCTAAATGCACAACATTTTGCTCTACTGCCTATTTCTATTGATGCTGAAGCTGTGACTATTGTGCAACCATTTTTAGAGTCTCTTGGATTAGGCCGGTTTAATTCGTATTTCGATCCGCAACAACAATTACGTGATGTCTTCCCGCTTGATACGATACCTGCAACATTTATCTTAAATGAACAAGGTGAGCTGGTGGCTTATGTTCGTTCGTATGTCGATTGGGACGATTCAAATGTGGTGACTTTCCTTGAACAGTTCCGCCAGAACGCTAAAGAAGTACAATAAACCGTCATAAAGTCGCTTAAAATACGAAAAAGGATCGCTTTTGGTGAAAAGATCGCCAAGCGATCCTTTTTTATTAAAAAAGGCCTTGCGCAAAAACGTGAGCTGCCTATAATGCGCATCCACTGACACGGCAGACAGCGCAAGCGGTTACTGAGTCAGGTTGAATTAAGTGCTTCAAAACACAGAGTTCAAGGCGAAAAGAAAGTTTGAAAAAACACTTGACGCCAA